>NZ_CALNWV010000002.1:0-151594 GCF_940793045.1 Neisseria sp. Marseille-Q2251 | reverse complement strand
GGGAGATACGCAGGGTTCAAGATGAGTTGAACCACCGGCCAAGAAAAACACTTGGCTACGAAACGCCAAGTGTTTTATTCTTGAATCTGTTCAAACCACTGATACACTAGTGTTGCACTTGAAATCCAAATCCAAGGACCCTTTGAGTTTGAATCATTCAAAGTCAAACATGTACAGCCAATCAACGTTTAATCAAAGCAATGCAGCCTAGCCTCGTCTAATACTCCACATGCTTGATAGCCTCAACATTCCCATTCCAACGCTTCAAACCAATCCCAATTTATCCACTTTTATTTCATTTTCTTCTCAACACCACCAACCCCAGCCATTAAATCTTATTATTTTTCATCGCATTAGGCGTAATTTACAATTTCTTATCTTTTTAGTATTGATAATTATTTCTATTAGCGTATAATCAAAACCACTCGGAAGCCGTCCGCTCCGAGCCATTAAACGACAGATTATCCCCTCTTCTTTTTGTCTCATTACCTCTGGAGTGCGCATATACGAGAAATACCGTTCCCATTTATATCAGATACTCAAAACCGAAAAACACAAAACCCGCTATCTCGACAGCGGGTTTTGTGTTTGTATGGAGAACGAAACGGAATCCCCGTCAAACTGAGCATTGTATAGTGGATTAAATTTAAACCAGTACGGCGTTGCCTCGCCTTGCCGTACTATTTGTACTGTCTGCGGCTTCGTCGCCTTGTCCTGATTTAAATTTAATCCACTATAAAAAGCCAAACTGGCGAAAGCTCCTTTTCCGATGACACCTTTTCATTCATGGACAAAAGGTCCTTGGATTCGGATTTCAAGTGCAACACTAGTGTATCAGTGGTTTGAACAGATTCAAGAATAAAACACTTGGCGTTTCGTAGCCAAGTGTTTTTCTTGGCCGGTGGTTCAACTCATCTTGAACCCTGCGTATCTCCCGATCACTGATGTTTCGGAAATCGGTTTGTTTGGGGAAATATTGTCGGATGAGTCCGTTGGTGTTCTCATTCAGCCCTTTCTCCCAAGAATGGTAGGGGCGGCAAAAATAAGTCTCCGCTTTCAATGCTTTGGCTATTTTGGTGTGTTGGTAAAATTCTTTACCGTTGTCCATGGTGATGGTGTGCACTCTGGCTTTATGTGCCTTTAATACCCTAATGGCTGCCAAAGCAGTGTCTTCGGCTTTTAAGTTATCCAATTTACAGATGAGACCTTTGCAATAACATAGGTTACTAAAATTTTATGCTCAATCTCATTTTCAAAATGCAAAACTTTTCTGATTTTTCCTACTTTTTGCTCAATATTAGGAAGGTTTTAGGCAATTGAAAATTTTTTGGCGCATTTTTATGCGTCAAATTTCGTTACCAGACTATTTTTGCAAAGGTCTCAGATGATAGTGTAGCGGGTAGCGCGTTCGACCAAGGTCAGTAATGCGCTTTTCTGATCCTTGCCGATGATGGTGTCGGCCTCCCAATCGCCGATGCGGGCTTTTTGGTCGACGATGGCGGGTCGGTTTTCTATGCCGACGCGGTTGGGCACTTTGCCTCCGGTCCATGTGCTGCCGTAGCGTTTGCGGTAGGGTTTGCTGCATATTCTGAGATGTTGCCACAAAGTGCCGCCGTTGCTTTTGTCTTGGCGGAGGTAGCGGTAAATGGTGCTGTGATGGAGCGTGATCCCGTGGTGTTTGCGCAAGTAGGCGCATACTTGTTCGGGACTGAGTTTGCGGCGGATAAGGGTGTCGATGTGTTGAATCAGCTGCGAATCGAGCTTATAGGGCTTTCGCTTACGCTGTTTGATAGTCCGGCTTTGCCGCTGGGCTTTTTCGGCGCTGTATTGCTGCCCTTGGGTATGGTGCCGCTTGATTTCGCGGCTGATGGTGCTTTTGTGGCGGTTGAGCTGTTTGGCGATTTCAGTGACGGTGCAGTGGCGGGACAGGTATTGGATATGGTATCGTTCGTCTTGGGTCAGTTGTATGTAGCTCATGGCAATCTTTCTTGCAGGAAAAGGCCGTATGCTACCGCATACTGGCCTTTTCCTGTTATGGAAAGTTGCACTTCAAATGCGAATCCGCCGTCGTCTGAAAACGGATTTCAGACGACCCTTTGATTTATCTGGCAAACACGTTCAGAGGATTTGCGCAGAGACCTTAAACTTTGGTTTCTTCGGCTTGCTGTTCTTCTTGAGCGGCTTGCTCCGCTTTAATCGCTTCCAATGCGGCGAATTGTTCGGCGACGCCTTGCTCGATCTTGGACAGGCTGGCGGATTTTGCTTCGTGGTAGGCTTCTTCTAAAGCATAGCTGAAGCCGATATCGTCTGTGCCGCCGTGGCTTTTAATGACGATGCCGCGCAGCCCGAGCAGAATCGCTCCGTTGAATTTGCGGGGATCCAGTTTGCTTTTCAAGCCTTTTAGGGCGGGGAGGGCGGCGACGGCAGCCATTTTGTTGAACAGGTTGCGTTGGAATTCCTGACGGATGGCTCCGCTCATGAATTTGACCGCGCCTTCGATGGTTTTGAGCATGATGTTGCCGACGAAGCCGTCTGCGACAATCACGTCGGCTTCGCCGTACAGGACGCCGTTGCTTTCGATGTTGCCGATGAAATTCAGTTTGCTGCTTTTGAGCAGTTTGAAGGTTTGTTTGACGGTGTCCGTGCCTTTGATGTCTTCGGTGCCGACGTTAAGCAGTCCGACGCGCGGGCTGCCTTTTTGCGGGTAGAGGGCTTGGAAGAGTTCGTTGCCGATGATGGCGAACTGTACGAGTTGTTCGGGCGTGCAATCAACATTTGCGCCCAAATCGAGTGCAAGGGTCAGGTGTTCGCTGTCGGATGGTAGGAATTTGGCGATGGCGGGGCGGTCGATGCCGGGAATGGTTTTGAGGACGAAGCGGGCGGTTGCCATAAGTGCGCCGGTGTTACCGGCGGATACGGCGGCTTGCGCGTTGCCTTCTTTGACTTGGTTGATGGCAATGCGCATGGAGGAGTCTTTTTTATTTTTCAGGGCAAGCTGCGGGGCTTCGTCCATGCCGACGACTTCGGAGGCGTGGAGCACGGTAATGCGATCCATCGGCGCGTTGGCTGCGGAGAGGGCTTGGCGGACGGCGGATTCGTCGCCGACCATAATGAGGTGTACGTCTTGCTGCTGTTTCAAAAAGGCAAGGGCACCGGGGACGGTAACTGCGAGACCTGAGTCGCCGCCCATGGCATCTACGGCCAATGTAATCATGTTGTTCTCCGGTTTGTGCTGTGAAGCGGAAGAGGGGCGGTGTCGGCTGCCTCTGTGGGTTTGTTCGGCTTCACAATCGGTTTCAGACGACCTTTGGACGATATGCGGTATGGAGGTCGTCTGAAAATAGGGTGTATGTGTGTGTGTGTGGTCGGGTGCTTCGGATTGAAGTGTTGCGTTCCACATTCTAATACGTTTTATGAAGATGCACTGAAAAGAGGCGAAATCTCGTTTTATCGGTATGGTACGGATTTCGCCGTTGCCGTTTCGGGAGAAGGCGGGCTTCTCCGTTGCGGACTTATTTTTTACCTTCAGCGGCGAGGCGGTTGTGCTCGTCGATGTCGAGCGCGTCCCAAGGGTAGTTGATCCACCAGTCTTCTACGGTAAGGCCGCTGAAGTAGGGGATGCCTTCGGGGATTTTGCCGACTTTGGCTTTGATTTTTTCGTGCAGGACGGCAACGCCGACGGTGCCGAAATCTTCTTTTTGCAACTCGGTCAGGCAGAATTCCATGGTTACGCGGCTGTCGTCGACTTCATCGACTACGAGTACGTTCTTGCCTTTCAGCGCGTCAGGAACGGGGTCGAGCCATTGGACTTTTTTGACTTCTTCCGTTACCTGTCCTTCGTTGTCGCTGTCGTAATAGGCGGTGGTTACGGCGTAAATCGGGATTTCCAAAAAGCAGCGCAGCATTCGGGCGGGGATGAAGCCGCCGCCGCCGATGGCGATCATGGCATCGTATTTGACGCCGGAGTTTTGGATTTTTTCCGCCAACGCTTTGATCACGCGGTGGATATCGTCGTAGGTGTACCAGATTTTCTGTTTCATGGCGATTCCCGATTGGTGGATGGGGTATATCAGTTTGAACTGCAAGGGTTTCGTGCCGAGTGTTGAGATAGATTCAGGCATGAAGTCGGGCAGTTCGTATGTAATGTAAAAAAGCCAGCATTGCATGGCAATATTCTGGCTTTTTCAGTCAGTCGAATAAGATTATTCGCCTTTGGCTTTCACTACTTTACGGCCGCGGTACATACCGTTGGGGGAAATGTGGTGCGGGCGGTGTACTTCGCCGGTTACGCTGTCAACAGACAGAGAAGGCGCGGTCAAAGCGTCGTGAGAGCGGTGCATACCGCGTTTAGAAGGGGATTTTTTGTTTTGTTGAACGGCCATTTCAAGCTCCTAGATAAATAAAACTGTGTCCTGGTTAACTGCTTTTCAAACCTGCTAAAACAGCAAAAGGGTTGGGTTTGTCCTGATTGACTTGTTCCAGCGCGGCATTGTCGCAGTTTTCGTGGCGCGGGGAGAAGGGGAGCGACATTAGGATTTGGTCTTCCACCAACCCGCGTACATCGAGTTCTTTCTCAATCGGCATGCCTTCCAACTCTTCGTCGGCAAGCATCGCTTCATCCAAGTCCTCTTCATTGGCGAACAAAACAATGCGGCTGGTTTCGTCGAGCGTAAACGGCATGGGGCGGATACATCGTTGGCAAATCAGCGGCATATCGGCTTTGACGTTCAAATCGAGAAACAAACGCTGCAGTCGGTCGCGTCCGCCGTTCAGCGTAAACGACACTTTGGTCTGTTTGTCGGCCGGATAATCGTGCGAACGGACTCGTTCGTCCAATTCCTCAAGCATGAAGCTGCCTTGCAGGCTCTGCTTTTCGGAGGCGAAAACTTCTGGGTCAATCAAATTAGGGTCTGACATAAACGGGGTATGATATAATTTCGACAGTCTAACGTCAATATTTTTAAGCAAAATATGAGTGCAAAACTGCCTTTGATATTGGGTTCGGGTTCGGTGTTCCGCCGCGCGCAGCTTGAGCGTTTGGGTATTGATTTCCAAACTGCCGCGCCTGATTTCGATGAAACGCCTGCTGCGGGTGAAAACGCGGCAGATACTGCCTTGCGTTTGGCGGAAGGGAAGGCGCGTTCGCTGGCGGCTCGATTTCCTGCTGCGTTGGTGATCGGCGCGGACCAAGTGGCGTGGTGCAATGACCGCCAGTTGGGCAAACCGATGAACGTCGCAAATGCACAACAAATGCTCAGGGATTTGAGCGGCAGAAGGATTGAATTTTACAGCGCAATCGTGCTTTTGAATACTGCTTCGGGCCGTATTCAGCGTCATGTCGATAACACATCGGTCGTGATGCGCACGCTGACAGATGGGCAGATTGAGCGTTATCTGGCGCGCGAACCGGACGCGGTTTACTGCGCGGGTGCGGCGAAGAGCGAGGGCTTGGGCGCGGCGTTGCTGGAGCGTATAGACAGTAGCGACCCGAACGCGCTTATCGGTTTGCCCATCTTCAAACTGGTCGAGTTTTTAAAAAACGAAGGCGTAGAAGTCATTTAGGTCGTCTGAAAACAGCCGTTTGACGGTTTCAGACGACCTTCCGTATAGGAAACACCATCATGTCCCCGATTCTTTACCTGATTCCCACTCCTTTGGGCGCACCCGATACGCCCTGCCTGCTGCCGCACGAACAGGCGCAGATTACCGGTTTGACCGATTTCGTGGTTGAGGCCGAGAAAACCGCCCGCGCCCATTTGAAACATTTGGGTATCACGACGCCCATCCGCGAGCTGAACCTGCAAACTTTAAACGAACACACCGACCTAAAAACCCTGCCCGAGCTTTTGAAACCTTTGCAGGAAGGGCGCAGCATGGGCATTCTCAGCGAAGCGGGTTGTCCCGCAGTTGCCGATCCGGGTGCAAATCTGGTGGCATTGGCGCACCGACACGGCTATGAAGTTCGTCCGCTGGTCGGCCCGTCCAGCCTGTTGCTGGCGCTGATGGCGTCAGGAGCGAATGGGCAGAATTTCGCGTTCAAAGGCTATCTGCCGTCGGAGAAAAGTGAGCGTATTGCCGCTTTGAAGAGCTTGGAACAGCGTTCGCGTCAGCAAAACGAAACCCAGCTTTTCATCGAAACGCCTTACCGCAACGACGCGCTGTTTGCCGACGCGCTGGAAACTCTGCACCCTGAAACCCGCCTCTGCACCGCAACCGACCTGACTTTGCCGACACAGGAAATCATCAGCCAAACCGTTGCCGCTTGGCGGAAAATGAAAACGCTGCCGAATTTGAAAAAACGCCCGACGATATTTGTGTTGCACGCGGGCTAAGAAATTAGGGCGGGTTGTCGGATTCGCCCGCCATTCTGAAAAAGGTCGTTTGAAACCTTCTATACAAGGTTTTCAGACGACCTTTGCTTTATTTGGGAATACTTAAAACCAATGCAGCAATCCGAGAGCCATCAGCACCGCCGTGATACACGCTAAAAGCGCGCAGATTTGCAGGGCTGTCGAGTTGGTTTTGGGGTAGCCCATCAGGTTGGGCAATGGGTTGGACGGCAATATCATGCCGTAGACGAATTGAAGCAGTCCGCCTGCGACCATAGGCAATGTAAATACCGGCAATATCAGGCTGATGGCGGCAAGTACGAGGCTGATTCTGAACATCCATATCGCCGGATAATGCCCCTTTCCGGCATCATTGCACCGCTTTTCCAGCCAAGTGCTTTGATAGTGCAGCAGACCGTAGAGGGCGATGGCAAAGACATGCACTGCGCCGCCGACCTGCCGGTTGATGCCGCATTGCCCCAAGCATGATTGGGTTATCCACAGCAATAGTGCGGATACTGCGCTGATGCCCAGCAAAATGGGCAGGTTTACCGCCGCAAAGCGCGTACGGCTGGCGCGGCGGTTGTCGAAGGGATCGGGCCTTTCGTCATACAGGATGAAGCCGTCGGGTTCTTCTTGGTATGTGTTCATGATGTGGTGAGTGATGATTTGGTTGTAATGTGGTGTTGTTTTGCGTTTTCAGACGACGTCTTTGAATGGTTTATCAAAGGTCGTCTGAAAATAAAGGTACGGCTTTGTATTTTATAGCATTACGGTTTGGCGGCTTTCCGTCGCCGTTTCAGACGACCTCCGCGCCTTACCAATTCACGCGCACTGCCCTGCTGCCGAGCAGTTTTTCCAGTTCGTCGAATAACGCGGAGCTCGGCGTAACCATCCATTTCGGCGGCACTTGAAACCTGCCTGACGCTTTGTCGTTGCTGTACGACAGTTGCAGCGGAATGTGCGACGTGTCGGGCAGGCGGTGGGCGGTGAGGATGGCGGCGAGGCGCGTGATGTCGTGGCCGGGTGCAAGGGCGAGGCTGAGGCTGCGGGCGTAGCGTTCGCGCGCCATTTGCAGGGTCATGACTTGGTTTGCCATGATGCGCAGCCCGTCGCCGCCGCCGTAGTCGTCGCGGCTGACTTTGGATTCGATAATCAGCACTTGGTCGGATTTGAGGTAGTCGGCGCAGTTTTCGAGCGTCTGGCCGCTGACCATGATTTCAATCTGCCCGCTCAAATCTTCGAGGCTGACGAAGGCGATTTTGCCGCGCTTGCCCATCATGGTGCGCACGGCGGTAACGAATCCGGCGAGGCGCACGCTGTCTTGCGGTTTCAGACGGCCTAATTTGGTCGGGGCGATTTGGCGGACTTCTTGGGCATACGGGCCGAACGGGTGGCCGGACAGATAAAAGCCGATGACGGTTTTTTCTTCGGCGAGTTTTTCCGATTCGCTCCACATGGGCGCGTCGATAAGCTGCACCGGTTCGATGGCGTCTTCCATCATGTCGAAGAGCCCGCCCTGATTGGCGTTGGCGGCTTTTTGGTCGGCGTTGTTCATGGCGAGGTCGATGTTTGCCAAGAGCATGGCGCGGTTGGGTTCGATGCTGTCGAACGCGCCGCCGCGTATCAGGGCTTCGAGGGTGCGGCGGTTCATGTGTTCTTTGCCGACGCGCTCGCAGAAGTCCAACAGGCCGGTAAACTTGCCGCCGCTTTGCCGCGCGGCGATGATGGATTCGACGGCGGCTTCGCCCGTGCCTTTAATCGCGCCGAGCGCGTAGCGGATTTTCATGTTCGGATACGGCGTGAAGCGGTAGTCGGATTCGTTGATGTCGGGCGGCAGGAACTCGATGCCGTTGACGCGGCAGTCGTCGTAGAAATGTTTGAGCTGGTCGGTGTTGTCCAATTCAGACGACATGGTTGCCGCCATAAATTCGGCGGGGTAGTGCGCCTTGAGCCATGCGGTCTGGTAGGAAATCAGGGCGTAGGCGGCGGCGTGGGATTTGTTGAAACCGTAGCCGGCGAATTTTTCCATGTAGTTGAAGATTTCGTCGGATTTTTCGCGCGAAATGTTTTGCTTTGCCGCGCCTTCGGCGAAGATTTCGCGGTGTTTCACCATTTCTTCGGGCTTTTTCTTACCCATGGCGCGGCGCAGCAGATCCGCGCCGCCGAGCGAGTAGCCGCCGATAATCTGCGCCGCCTGCATCACTTGTTCCTGATACACCATAATCCCGTAGGTCGGTGCGAGGATGCCTTCGAGCAGCGGATGGATGTATTGGAATTCCTGCCCCTTCATACGCGCGACGAAGTCGGGGATGTTGTCCATCGGGCCGGGGCGGTAGAGCGATACGAAGGCGATGAGTTCTTCAAACTTGGTGGTGTGCGCCGTTTTCAGCATTTTTTTCATGCCGGTCGACTCGAACTGGAAGACGGCGGTGGTGTTCGCGTCGCGGAAGATTTTGTAGGCGGCCTGGTCGTCGAGCGGGATTTTGCCGACATCGACAATATCGCCGGTGGTGTTTTTGATGTTGTTCTGTGCCATTTCGATAATGGTCAGGTTGCGCAGGCCCAAAAAGTCGAACTTCACCAAACCCACGTCTTCCACGTCGCCTTTGTCGTACATCGATACGGGCGAGGCGGATTCGTCCGCCTGATACACGGGGCTGTAATCGGAAATCTTGCCCGGCGCAATCAACACGCCGCCCGCGTGCATACCCAGACCGCGCGTCAAATCTTCCAGCTTTTTCGCCAGCGTAATCAGTTCGTCCGCTTCTTCCGCTTCGATCAATTCCTGAATTTGCGGCTCCGCCTTCATCGCGTCGTCCAAACCCAAAGGTTTGTTGGCTTCCAGCGGAATCAGCTTCGACAGTTTGTCGCACAGGGTAAACGGCAGCTCCAACACGCGCCCTACGTCGCGGATCACCGCTTTGGACGACATCGTGCCGAAGGTCACAATCTGGCTTACCGCCTGCGCGCCGTATTTGTCGCGCACGTACTCAATCACGCGGCCGCGGTTGCTTTGGCAAAAGTCCACGTCGAAGTCGGGCATGGAGACGCGTTCAGGGTTTAAGAAACGTTCGAACAGCAGCGCGTATTTCAGCGGGTCGAGGTCGGTAATTTTCAGCGAATACGCCACCAGCGAACCCGCGCCTGAACCGCGTCCCGGCCCTACCGGACAGCCGTGCGTTTTCGCCCAGTTGATAAAGTCTTGTACGATAAGGAAATAGCCGGGGAATTTCATCTGGATGATGATGTTCAGCTCAAAATCCAGCCGCTCCTGATATTCCGGCATTTTCGCCGCCCGCTCCGCCTCGTCGGGATAAAGCTGAACCATGCGTTCCTGCAAACCCTCATTGGAGAGTTTCACCAGATAATCGTCGAGCGACAGGCCGTCGGGCGTCGGGAACAGGGGCAGGAAGTTTTTGCCCAGCGTGATATGGATATTGCAGCGTTTGGCAATTTCCACCGTGTTTTCCAAGGCTTCGGGCAAGTCGGCGAAACGCTCCAGCATCGTTTCCGGCGGAATGAAAAACTGGCTCGGCGTGAAATCGCGCGGACGTTTCTTGTCCGTCAGCACCCAGCCGCCCGCGATACACACTCGCGCCTCGTGTGCGTTGAAGTCGTCGCGGCTCATAAACTGCGTCGGATGTGTCGCCACCACCGGCAAACCCAATTCCTCCGCCAGCTTCACGCTGCCCGAAACGCAAGCCTCCCATTCGGGACGTTCGGGCAGGCGTTGCAGCTCCAGATAAAACGCATCGGGAAACCAAGCCGCATACTTCAACGCCGCCGCACGCGCCGCGTCTTCATTACCGTTCAAGAGATTCACGCCCACTTCGCCGTAATGCGCGCCGCTCAAACAAATCAAGCCGCTGTTGTCGCCGTTTTCCAACCATTCGGGATTGAGTTCCGCATGATGGATATTGCGGTCTTTGCCGACATAGGCCTCCGTCAAAAGCTCGCTCAAGCGCAGATAGCCCGCATCGTTGCGGATAATCAGCATGGCGCGAAAGGGCTTGTCGGGCGCATTCGGATTGCCTATCCACACGTCTGCCGCGCCGATGGGCTTAATCCCTGCACCACGGCAGGCTTTATAGAATTTCACCAAGCCGAATTCGTTCATCAAATCGCTGATGCCCAAAGCAGGCAAACCGTATTCCTGCGCTTTGGCAATCAGTTTTTTAATCCGCACCATACCGTCGGTAATCGAAAACTCGGTATGCAGGCGCAGCGGGATGTAGGTCGGCTCGGTCATGGCAAAATCGGCGTAAACAATAAAAGGCGTATTGTAGCAGGGTTGGAAAAAGGTCGTCTGAAAACGAGTGCAGCGAGTTTCGCTAAAAGGAGCGAAGCGGGCTTTCAGACGACCTCAACGGTAGAGACAGATGTCGGCAGCATCATGGTGTCGGGTTGTTTGGCAATCGGGCGGGACTGTGAAACGGCTTCACAAAAATGAAAAGACGACGGTATAAACTGCAAAGGCAGGCAAATCGCTGAAATAGTGATGATGAATATTGATTTAAATCATGCGTCATCTAACGATGAATACTATAATATGAATATGTTATCAAACAACTTTAAACGAAAGGAAAACTATGAAAGCCGTCCGCTTGGTTCTTGCCGCATCTTTGGTTTCTACGCTTGCCGCTTGCGGCAGCTCCTCTTCCGCGCTGTCCGATGCGATAGGCAAAGGCTTTGATCCTAAGGTTAAGGGCGTGAAATACATTACTGTTTTCGAGAGCGTTCCTGAAAACGGCACGATGCAGTTGAGTGCCAACAATAAGGTACAAACGCTTAAAAAAGGCGACAATTTGGACACTGCCTTTTTGAAGCGCGACAAGATTTCCTATTATGACTACGTCGGCAAAATCAATGTCAACGGACAGGTCATCGATTTGGAAAGCGGCGATTTTATGGTTTACAAGCAAGACAATTCGGTTGTCGCTGCCAAATATATCAAGCAGAAAGCCGATCCTACCGACGGCAACAAGCTGAAAGACTTGCAAGCGTATGAATTTAAAGTCGGCGAAGTGCAAGGTAAGGAAGTTGCCTTTAAAGACCTGCCACAACTGGGCAGCTATACCTACCGCGGCATTGCGTTTAACGGTGATGACAATAGCGGCCGCCTGACGTACACCATTGATTTCGAGAAAAAACAAGGTCAGGGCAAAATCAGCGGCATGGCACCCGATTACAATGTCGACTTGGCTGCCGCCAACATTGCCGCAGCAGGGGCAGGTTCGGCAATAAACGGACGCGCGACGCTCAATAATGAAGACAAAGGCAGCTACCGTTTGAACATTTTCGGCAGCAAGGCTGAAGAGATTGCCGGTAAGGCGCAAGTGAAAGTCGGCGATAAAGAGAAAGACATCGGACTTGCCGGTAAAAAAGAATAATTGAAAGAGACGTGTAATATAGTGGATTAACAAAAATCAGGACAAGGCGACGAAGCCGCAGACAGTACAGATAGTACGGAACCGATTCACTTGGTGCTTCAGCACCTTAGAGAATCGTTCTCTTTGAGCTAAGGCGAGGTAACGCCGTACTGGTTTAAAGTTAATCCACTATAAGGTCGTCTGAAAACGCAGTTCAACTAGGTTTCAAGCCCAGTTTACTGCTTTTCAGACGACCTTTTTTAATGGGGCGGATATTTGGATCCAGATGGATTATCCGGCTATGGCAGGCGGTCTTGGAAGGGGCGTCTGAAACCGGATATCAGGCGTAGTGGCCTGCACCCAAGATGCAGGCTTTGGCTGCACCGGTCGCATGGTGCGGACTGCTGGGCGTTCGGTTTATCCAACAGGCGGCGAGCCAGGCGAACGCGGCGGCTTCGACCCATTGCGGATCGAGATGGAGCGCTGCGGTGCTGTTCAATCCGACAGCGGGGGAGAACAGGTCCGCCAAATCCTGCATCAAAACCGGATTGCGGATGCCGCCGCCGCAGACATAGAGATTGCGCGTGTCGGGGGCGGCTGTGTCGACGGCGGTGTGGATGGTTTGCGCGGTGTAGCGAACCAAGGTTCTTAAAACATCTTCGGGCTTTTCACCGCCTTTCAGACGACCTTGAAGCCAGTTTAAGGAGAAAAGCTCCCTGCCTGTACTTTTGGGATAGGGTCGTCTGAAATAGGGGTGGTCGAGCAGGTTGTCCAGCAAATCAGGCAGGATAGTGCCTTGCGCGGCGCGTTGTCCGTCGCGGTCGTATGACTGCTGCCAGTTGTGCTGCATCCACGCATCCATCAGCATATTACCGGGGCCGGTATCGAAGCCGAAAGCGGCTTGCTGCGGCGGTAAGACGCTGATGTTGGAGATGCCGCCGATATTGAGGACGACGCGGGTTTCCTGCGGATGTTGGAACAGGGCTTGATGGAAGGCGGGAACCAGCGGCGCGCCTTGTCCGCCCGAAGCCAAATCGCGGCTGCGGAAGTCGCCGATGGTAAAAATGCCGGTCAGTTCCGCCAGTAGAGGAAGGTCGGCAAGCTGGATGCTATAACCGTGTTCGGGGGCGTGGCGGACGGTTTGCCCGTGGCAGCCGATGGCGGTAACGGCTTCGGCGGGCAGGTTTTGTTCTGAGAGGAGGGTGTGGACGGTTTGCGCGTAAAGGCGGCTGAGGTTCTGGGATAGGATATTGCTGCGGTGCAATTCGTTGTCGCCGATATTTTGAAGGTTCAGAAGCTCCTGACGGAGGTCGTCTGAATACGGGGTAAAGGCATGAGCCAGCGCGCCCTGCCATTGATTGCACTGCATACGGATAAGCACGGCATCTGCACCGTCCATGCTGGTGCCGGACATGATGCCGATATAAAGTTGGGTATTCATGGGTTGTGGTTCGGATTAGGCCGTAAAAAAACATTTTAACGCGGTTTTGCGATTTGTCAGGTATTTGGCGCGGCGCAGGTAAATAAATGTTTCAAGAAAGATTGCAAAAAGGTTACAATAGTCTGAAACACATCCGCAATTCTTAAGGAAGCTGATCCTATGGCTCAAACTCAGATGAGTGCCAACTTGAAGCTGATTAACGCTGTCTTTGCCGCTATGCTGGTGGGCATGGTCGGCTATTTTATTTACTGGGGCTTGGGCTATACCCATTACAACCATTCTATCTTGTTCATTATCGCGACCATGTTCGGCGTTTTCATGGCGTTTAACGTGGGCGGTAACGATATCGCCAATTCTTTCGGTACCAGCGTCGGCTCCGGTACGCTGACGATTCCCCAAGCCTTGTTGATTGCGGCGGTGTTTGAGGTCAGCGGCGCGGTGATTGCGGGCGGTGAAGTGACCGATACCATACGCAAAGGCATTGTGGATCTGAACGGCATCGACCTTCAGCCCATGCAGTTTGTCTTTATCATGATGTCCGCGCTGCTCGCGGCAGCATTGTGGCTCTTGTTTGCTTCGCGCAAAGGTCTGCCTGTTTCCACCACACATGCCATTATCGGCGGTATCGTCGGTAGCGCGGTGTGTATGGCGGTCATGAACAATATGAATGCGGGCGAGCTGATTCAATGGAGCAAATTGGGCGAAATCGCCTTGTCTTGGGTTTTGTCTCCCGTTTTGGGCGGTACGGTTTCCTATTTATTGTTTTCCAGAGTGAAGAAAAACGTCTTGGATTACAACGCTTGGGCGGAAGGCACGCTCAAGGGCATCAAGCAAGAAAAAAAGGCTTACAAAGAACAGCACCGCCTGTTTTTTGAAGCCTTGAGCGAAAGCGAAAAAGTCGAATACGCCACCAAAATGGCGCACGACGCGCAAATCTACGACGAGCCGGATTTTGATCCCGCCGATCTGAAAAGCGACTACTACCGCGGCCTGTACGATTTGGACAACCGCAAAAACAACGTCGACTCCTATAAAGCCCTTCATTCTTGGGTTCCCTTTATCGCCTCTTTCGGCGGGATGATGATTGCCGCCATGCTGATTTTCAAAGGGTTAAACAACCTTCACTTAGGCATGAGCAATGTCAACAGCTTCCTGACCATCTTCATGATCGGCGCGGCAGTGTGGATGGGTACGTTTGTATTCGCCAAAAGCCTGAAGCGCAAAGATTTAGATAAATCCACCTTTCAAATGTTCTCATGGATGCAGGTATTTACCGCCTGCGGCTTCGCCTTCAGCCACGGCGCAAACGATATTGCCAACGCCATCGGCCCGTTTGCCGCCATCATGGACGCATTGCGCACCAACAGCATTACTTCTCAAAACGCCGTTCCGCCGATTGCCATGCTGACATTCGGTATCTCCTTGATTGTCGGCTTGTGGTTTGTCGGTAAAGAAGTGATTAAGACCGTCGGCAGCAGCTTGGCGGAAATGCACCCCGCTTCGGGCTTTACCGCCGAACTTTCCGCCGCTGCCGTCGTGATGGCCGCCTCCTTTATGGGGCTGCCCGTATCCAGTACCCATATTTTGGTCGGCGCGGTACTCGGTATTGGTTTGGTCAACCGCAACGCCAACTGGAAGCTGATGAAACCCATCGGCTTGGCATGGGTCATTACCCTGCCTGCCGCCGCCATCTTGTCCGTGACCTGCTACTTAATTCTGCAAGCCCTGTTCTAATATCTGATTGCTACACAAAAGGTCGTCTGAAAGCACTGTTTCCGCTTTCAGACGACCTTTTTTATGGCGAAATCAAGATAAAAGAGAGGTAAGATAAGATGCTTGGTTGTGAATGGGTTTGGAACGTAGGACGTTGCCACTTGAGCAGCAAGAAGGATGATGGGACGCAATTTTTAGATATTTTCTTGAAGTTTGTCGGCTCAAACCTTTTTGAAATGTTCCCAAACCGGTTTGCAGTTGTCCGGCAGTTCGGGACACGCGCCGAGGATGCCGCCGCTGAAGTCGTTTAAGCGGTGGAAATCGCTGCCCGCGCTGGCGAGCATACCGAAGCGTTCTGCCAAAAGCGCGTAGTTGAGGCGGTCGTTTTTGCAGCAGTTGCCGCTGTGGACTTCGATGCCTACGCCGCCGAGGTTTTTAAATTCTTCAAACAGATTGCGCTTGGCGGTGGCGGATAAATCGTAGCGCATGGGGTGGGCGATGACTGCCATGCCGCCCGCGCCGTTGACGGCGGAGACGCAGTCTTCCAGCGTCGTCCATTCGTGCCGGACGGCGCAGGATTTGCCGTCGCCCAAGTATTTGGTGAACGCCTGCTGCTTGTTTTTGACGTGTCCCGCTTGGATGAGGAACTCGGCGATGTGGGTGCGGCTGACCATTTCTTTGTTTGCCGCCAGCGCGAGCGCGCCGTCGTATGCGCCGCCGATGCCTTTCTTTTCGAGCTTGGCAGCGATGGCTTCAAGGCGTTTCAGACGACCTTGCCGTACTTGTGCCAACAGGTTTTGCAGGTTTTCGTCCTGTTCGTCGAAATCCAAACCGACAACGTGTATGGTGCGCCCGCGCCAAGTTACGGAGATTTCCACGCCGTTGACGAAACGCAGCCTGAGCTTGTCGGCTTCGGCGCGCGCTTCGGCGATGCCACCGGTGTGGTCGTGGTCGGTCAGCGCCAGCAGCGTGCAGCCGTTTTGATGCGCGAGGCGCACGACTTCGGCGGGGGAGAGCATACCGTCGGAAACGGTGGAATGGCAGTGCAGGTCTATCATGGGGCGTTATGTGTGTGGTGAATGAAGGGTGGGGCGGTCATGTTGAAAACAGAATCTGACAAAGGTCGTCTGAAAATCAGTAGCTCGGATTATTGAATCCGATATTTCAAATTGCGCATATTAAAACTTTGTCGGATACAAGTATCCAACCTACGGCTTTTGAAAAGTAAAAGGTCGTCTGAAAACGCGGTTGCCATCCAGCCGAACCGTTTTCAGACGACCTTTCCGTTCTCTTCGTCGTCCGACCAACCCGCTTCTTTCAATTTCCGCTGTTGCGCGTCGTAGCGGGCTTTTTTCGTCCAATAAACCGTCTGGATGCAGACGTCGCCGCAGTCGCTGCCGCAGCATTCCCACGATTCGGGGCGGACGGGTTCGTCTAAAAGCGGCTCGCCCAAGAGGGCTTCGGCTTTATTCTTCAGGGTCGTATCCATCGGCGATTTCCAAGCGCGCGCCGTCAAACTCGATGACTTCGCCGCCGCGTATTTTGGCGGTTTTGCGGGTTTCGGTTTCGCCGTTGCGCAACACCAGCCCTTCGGCGATAAACGCTTTCGCCTGCCCGCCGCTTTCGGCAAGTCCGGCGAGCTTCAAGAGGTCGCATAAGGCGATGTATTCGTTGTCTTCGAGATAGACGGTGGCTTCCATGAGTTTTCCTGTAATGGGTTCGGATGCGTGAAATTGTAGCATAGGTCGTCTGAAAGCCGTTTCAGACGACCGCGGCTTCTGTATCAGCGTTGCAATTCGCGTTGTAAGGCCCTGCAAGCGGCATCGTTTTCGCCCATGCAGGAACGTTGCAATGCCTCCAGCCGTTCTTGGCGTTTGGCTGCGCGGTCTTCCGCCGTTTGATTGCGCATTTCCTCTTCGGTTTCTTTGGCGTTGCGGCAGGCGTTTTCATAGCCGCCTTTGCAGGCTTTGCGGTAGAGTTCGAGGGCTTTGGGGTAGTTCCATGCCCAAGCCGCTGTATGGGTTTATAGTGGATTAACTTTAAACCAGTACGGCGTTGCCTCGCCTTGTCGTACTATCATGTACTGTCTGCGGCTTCGTCGCCTTGTCCTGATTTAAATTTAATCCACTATAAATAGAGGTTTGCCAATACGTTGCAGCCCTTCATGTTTTTGCCGTCGCAGGCTTTTTTCAGCGGCAGGTAGGCATCGGCGGGGCTTTCCAGATAGTCGCGGGTCCAAATGCCGAGTGTGACGCAACTGTCGAGCTGGTTGCGCGTGCATTGCGTGATCAGGTTTTGATAGGCTTTATCGTCGTAGTCTTCGGCGTATGTTGTCGGCAGCAGTCCGAGCAGAAGGGCGAACAGTAGGGAGGTTTGGGCGGGTTTCATGGTTTCTCAAGAACCTTTGTGCGGATAAGGGTTTGTCGGCGGTTTCGCAGCGTGAAGGCGGGAGCGATATCAACGTTAACTTATTCGGCTTTCCAAACGAGATTTGACTGCTGCCTAATCTGTTGCATCTTTGCAAAAGGTCGTCTGAAAACTTTCAGACGACCTTTGGGTTTTATTTGCAGGTTTTCATATTCAGGTTGCCGTAGCGTCCGACGATGTTGCGGATTTCCTGTGCGTCTTTTTCATCGACCGACATGAAGATAATGGTCATGCGGGAGACGCTGAGGGTGCTGTTGGAAGCGTTGCCTTTGTCGTCTTGTTCGACGATGCGCGCGCCGCCGAAGCCTGCTGCGGACAGGCGCGAGATGAGGACTTGGGCGGAGGAGCGGCTTTTCATGACGCCGAGGCTGATTTCGCCGTTGTAAAGCGTGCCGTTGAAGCCTTTGTTGCCGAGTGCTTCGAGGCGGTTCATGGCTTCGCTGTCGGCGGGCAGCAGGACGCGGAAGGTTTTGGCGGCTTGGTCTTTTGCTGCGCCGCGTTTTTCAACGGTGCGGCTGGCAGCGTGCGGCCAACGGGTCAGCAGGCCTTTGATGCGGTGGTAGTCGTCTTCGTCCAGAGTAACGCTGGCGTTGGACGTGCATTGGTGGGCGGCGGCTGCGTTTTTGGCTGCGGGATTTTCGTTGGTTGCAGTAGTCGGGGTGGTGTTTCCTGCCGCTGCGGCTTTTTCTTTTTCGCGGCGTGCTTTTTCTTCACGTTCTTTTTTTTCTTTTTCGCGGCGCGCCAATTCCTCTTCTTCTTTTTTCTTACGCTCGGCTATGGCTTCTTCGGATTCGGGTTCGGGCAGGTCGGCTTGAGTTTCGTCGGTTTGCAGCCAGTCGGGTTGGGCGTTGTCGGCAGGCGTGGGGGCTTGCTGCGGGCGCAGGGATTCGGGTTGGGCAAGTTCGTGGGCGCCGCCTTCTACGGGCGTGGCGGAGGGGGATTTGGCGTTGTTGAGGCGGTGCGTAATCATGCCGCCAAAGACGATGATGTTGAGTGCCACGAGGGCGGCGAAAAGCCATTTCATGAGTTGTTTTCCTTTTTTTGTGTTCGGGTGCCGTTGTGGTGTGCGGACGATTTTGTGTTGTTATTTTGTGGCGGATCGGCATCAAAACCAACCGGCTGAAGTGCGTTTGGTTTGGAGGTCGTCTGAAAAACGGTATGGGCGTTTCAGACGACTTTTTGAATCGGCGCGACAGCGTTGCTGTTTATTCGGGCAGTGTGTCGGTCTGTTCCTGCTCTTGCGCGACCCAGTTCAATAAGCCGTAAATGACGAGATTATCTACAATTTTTACTGTATTGTCCAAAACAAACTGTTTGGGCAGGGCGTTAACGACTTTGCTTGCGCCGCCGCCGGTGATGATGACGTCGACGGGTTTGCCTTCGCCTGTTTTTTGTTGCAGTCGCCCGTGCATCATGATGACGGCTCCGCAAACGGCATCCATCATGCCGCTGGTGATGGCGTTGGGCGTGGTGGTGGGGAAGGGGTACACTTTGCCGGCGGGGCGGTCGAGGTTGGCGGTTTTGGCGGCGAGGGCTTCTTTCATAAGGTGGAAGCCGGGCATGATGGTGCCGCCGAGATAGTGGTTGTCTTCGGTGAGCGCGTCGGTGGTTACGGCGGTGCCGCAGCTGACAACGACGCAGGCGTTTTGGCTGAAACGGCGGCTGCCCAAGGCGTTGAACCAGCGGTCGGAACCGTGTTCGGCGGGGTTGCGGTAGTGGTTGCGGATGCCGAGTGCCTGCGGCATGGAGGGCAGCCAGCGGACGGGCGCGGTCAGGTGGGCTTCGACGAGGGCTTTTTTGAGATCGCCGCACACGGCGCAGCCGACGATGCGGGTGCGGTCGTCTGAACGTTCTGCCCACTCTTCCCCGAGTTTGCTCAAGTCGCGGTATGGCGCGCGGGTGACTTCGTTGAACACGCCGTTTTCCACCCATGCCCATTTGAGCTGGCTGTTACCGCCGTCGAGCAGGAGCAGGCATTCGGGCGCACGCGGCGTGATGGCGCGGGGCGTGTCGTCGGGGCGCAGGCTGATTTCGCCGCTGACGACGGTTTGTTCGCCTGCCGATGTCATCAGGTGCAACGCGCCTTGCGCATCGACGCTGAGTACGGTGCCTTCGCTTACGGTTTGCCCGTCGCGCAGGAGGAGGACGGGTTTGCCGTGGTCGCGGTGGGCGGTTTGGTATTCGCCGAGGAAGGGGGCGAACCCGTTTTGCGCGTATTGCGTCAGGACGGCATCGAGTTCGCCCAAGAGTTTGTCCAATAGCGTTGAGACGGGGATGCAGTGTGCGGAGGCTGCACCGCGGGCAAGCTGCATATTGTGGAATAAGGCTTGGACGGAGGCGGCGTGTTCAACTTCTTTGGGCAGGACGAAGTTGATGCCGATGCCGATGACGGCGGCGGTTTTGCCCTCATTGCGGACGGTTTCGATCAGGATGCCGCCGAGTTTGTCCCTGCCGGCGACCAAATCGTTCGGCCACTTGATTTGTATGTCCAAACCCGATGCGGCTAAAGCGCGGCGGCAGGCGAGCGCGACGGCGGGGGCGAGCGAACCGAGTTCGTGCTGCGGTTTGTCAAATACCCAGCCAAAGCTGAACATCAGGCATTCGCCTAATCGGTGTGTCCACTTGCGTCCCTGCCGCCCGCGGCCTTTGGTTTGCAGATGCGCGACGCAGAGCGCTTTATGGGCTTGCTCGGGCGAAGTGCGCGCCAGATTCAGGATTTCATCGTTGCTGGACGTGCATTCTTGCTTTAAGGTCGTCTGAAAACCGCGTTCCGCCCCCAAACGCTGCAAGGCTTCTTCGTTAAACAAAGCAAGCGGGCGCACGAGCCGCCATTGCCCGTCGTGTTGGCGCAGCAGTCCGCGGATGTGCGCGGGCATCTGTTGCCAAAAGCCGTTGAGCTGGTGCGGCTTCACGCCCGCGATACGCGCCAGATGGGAAACGTGTTGCGGCAGACCGTCGGCTAGTTCCGCCAAAACCCGACTGTGCGGCAGTTTCAGCGCGGTCATTTTCCGCCCTCGGCTGCGCGGATTTTTTCCAGCGTTTTCGTGGTGGAAGTCTGGTGCAGGAACGGAATGGAAAACACTTTGCCGCCGCGCGCCAGCGTTTCTTGCGCACCGACGATTTTTTCGACCGGCCAGTCGCCGCCCTTAATCAGGATGTCGGGTTTGATTTGCTCGATCAACTCGGCGGGCGTGTCTTCGTCAAACCAAGTGACCAAATCGACGCTTGCCAATGCCGCCGCTACCGCCGCGCGGTTTTCCAGCGAATTGACGGGACGGTCGTCCCCTTTGCCCAAACGGCGCACGGACGCATCCGTGTTCAAAGCCAACACCAACGCAGCCCCTGCCGACCGAGCCTGCGCCAGATAGGTAACATGCCCCCTGTGCAGAATATCGAAACAACCGTTGGTAAATACCAGCGGGCGGGGCAGTTCGTGCAGACGCTGCGCCAATTCTTCAGGCGGGCAGATTTTGCGTTCGAAATCGGGGAGGGACCAGTCAGACATAATCGGGATTCCGTTGGGGATAAACAGACAGGCGGTATGATACCGAAGCGGGCGGAAAAGGTAAATTTGAGGGAAAGAGTAAGGGGTCGTCTGAAAAGGCGGATTTGGACAAAATTGCGACTTTTAGGTAATGAATAGGCTGAGACCTTTGCAAAATTCCCAAAATCCCCTAAATGTCCGTGTGGGAATTTTGCAAAGGTCTCGAACTGTCCGAACCTGTTTTCAGACAGGTATTTTTAATCGAAAACAGCAGGTTGTTTTTCAGTAAGGTATTTCCAATAGCGTTGCGGCATTTGTTGGCGGTGCAACCTGGGATTGCGTCGGGATGGAATATTGCTGCTGTTGAAATAGTCCTGCCAAAGGGCTTGGTAACTGCGTTCGTTTGGGGCATACGATGTTTGGATGCGGTCGGCTTCAAGCCCGTTGATTGCGTGCAGGCCGTTTGGGTCGCTTAAGATGCCGTAATGGCGCTGCATATCGAATATCGCCCATTGCTGTTGCGGATAACGGTTGCGGAAATGGCGTGTAATCAAAGGCAACACGTCGTATTGAGGTTCGATACGCGCGAGATACAGACCGTCTGACAGCTCTTCAAAACGGACAAACGCTTCCATCCGGTGTTTTTCATGTCCGACGGTTTTCACCCATTGCGCCCATTGCATCACATCGTAAAGACCGTAATCGCAGAGCACGTCTTTGCGTATCGGGCGGGCGAGCATCAGGCTGACAATGCGCAGAAAAGTGTCGGGCATCTCAGGCAGGGCGATTAAAAAACCATACAGCAGTTTGACCATACCGCTGCACCCGATTTGCTGTTCGAGCCGTTTGAAAACGCGCTGGGCGCGGTCGGGGGAGGTGGTAACGGTTTCGCTGCGGCTGAATAAATCCGTATCCTGCGCATCATGGGTAATATGCACGTTTTCAGGAGCGTATTTGCAGGCGTAAACATGAAACACGGTGCTTAACAGGCCGTCGAAGCTGCCGTCGTAGTGCAAAGTGATTTGCATAATGTTGACCTTTTCGTTATCAGCCGAACAAATCGGTTTGCACGGCATCGCTTTGGCTGAATTTGGAGCGTGTGTTTTGTAAAAGCAGACCGCGTAGTTGCGGGCTGTCGATTAGGTCGGCGTAGCGGTTGGGTTCGGGCAGGGTGATGAAATAGCGTGCGCGGTTTAGCGCCACGCCCATTTTTCTCAGTTGTGCCATGGTGATCATGCGGAAGCGACGGGCTTGCACGATTTTGCGGGCGGACTTTACGCCGATGCCGGGCACGCGCAAAATGATTTCAAGCGGCGCGTGTTGTAGCGGTACAGGAAACCATTCGCGGTGGCGCAGCGCCCAAGCGAGCTTGGGATCGAAATCCAAGTCGAGAAAAGGTTGCTGTTCGTCTAAGATTTCATGATCGGAAAAGCCGTAAAAACGCATCAGCCAATCTGCCTGATAGAGCCGGTTTTCCCGCCGCAGCGGCACTTGCGTCGATAAAGGCGGCAGGCGTTTGTCTTCCAATACTGGTACATAGCCCGAGTAATACACGCGTTTGAGACCGTAATGGCGGTAAAACCCGCCGGCAGTGCGGATGATTTGGTGGTCGGTTTCGCCTGCCGCGCCGATAATAAACTGCGTGCTTTGCCCGGCAGGGGCGAACTTGGGCGTGGATTTGATGGTTTTGCGGCTGTCGGCAAAGGAAACGATTTCGTTACGGACAAACGCCATCGGTTGCGTCATATCGCTGTGTTTTTTTTCGGGCGCGAGCAGCTTGAGGCCGGAAACGGTGGGGATTTCCATGTTGACGCTGAGGCGGTCAGCATACAGCCCGGCTTCATGAAGGATTTCGGGCGACGCTTTTGGAATGGTTTTGAGGTGGATGTAGCCGTTAAATCGATGTTCTTCGCGCAGTTTTTTGGCAATCCGTACCAAGCGTTCCATGGTGTAATCGGCGTTTTTGAAGATGCCGGAACTTAAAAACAGCCCTTCGATATAGTTGCGGCGGTAAAAGCTCATGGTCAAATCCACCACTTCATCGACCGTAAACGCCGCGCGCGGGATGTCGTTGCTGCGGCGGGAAGCGCAATAAGCGCAGTCGTAGATGCAGTGGTTGGTCAGCAGGATTTTCAGCAGCGATACACAGCGGCCGTCTTCGGTGAAACTGTGGCAGATGCCCGCGCGCGAAGAGTTGCCCAAGCCTTGCCCGTCGTTGCCGCGCGAACCGCCGCTCGACGAGCAGGAAACATCATATTTGGCGGCATCGGCTAAAATTTCGAGTTTTCGGCTGATTTTTTGATAATCCATAGCTGAACTTTTATTAAGTGTAATAATATTTTTTATTATAATTGTTAGATTTTATTTAGTCAGCTAAATTTTTTCTTAGTCCTTGAGGAGTGATTCAGACAGGTATGATGCCTAGCGGATTTGGATTTGGATTTGAAGTGGAACTTTCCCTAATAGAAAAGACCAGTATGCGATAGCATACGACCGTTTTCTGTAAGAAAGAGTGCTAAAACTACACAAAAAGGTACATAGGGAATCATCCGGCAATATTTCTCCAAACAAACTGATTTCTGTAACGACAATGATCTGGAAATACGCATGGTTCAATATGAGTTGAGCTACTGACCAAGAAAAAACACTTGGCTACGAAACGCCAAGTGTTTTTTTTGTGCATCTGTTCCAACCGCTAGTGCTGTACTTGAAATCCGAATCTAAGGTCGTCTGAAAACGGCTTGGACATAGCCGAGATTTGAAGGCGGTTCAACCTTGTTTCAGGTTTTCAGACGACCTTTCGTTCAGACGGTCAAACGATGGGTTTAATCGTCGTCGTAATCGTAGTAATCATCGTCCCAGTCGCGGTAGTGTTTGCGGTGGTGATGTTTATGTTTGTGTTTTTTGTAGTACGTATCGCGGTAGTACGGATCACCGTAGCCGTAACCGTCGTAGCCGTAGTAGCGGGATTCGCGGTAACGGCGGTCGCGCAAGGCGATATCGTTGTCTTTTTGATTCATTTTTTTGTTGTGGTAGGCATAGGCGTTGCCTGCCAAACCACCTGCCACTGCGCCGATGATTGCGCTTTGTCCGTCGTTGCCCAGAAGACCGCCCAAGGCTGCGCCTGCTGCCGCGCCGGCGAGGGTGGCTTTTTTCTGGTTTGCCGTGCCTCGCGCTTCCGCGTGGATGGCGGGGAGGCTGAGGCTGGCGGCGAGCAATACCGCCATAAGTGGTTTCATGGTCATTGTTTCTTCCTTTCGTGAAACACGGCAGATGCCGGAGTTATTTTCATTATAATCAGCCCTTTGTTTACCTTCGCCCGCCTGTGGAAAATTAGCGTAAACAAATGTTGCTTTTGTGCGGTACGGTTACTCGGCTGATAGATGGAAAGCCTTGTCTGTCTTGGATTTGATGGTAACAAAACGCCCCGAAGCCGGTATGCGGTTTCGGGGCGTTTGGGTTTCAGACGACCTGTGCGGTGTCTGCAACACTTGTTGGAAAAAGCCTATTCTTCAGGCAGCCGCCATACGGACAGAATGAATCCGCCCCAGATGACGACGAGTGCGATAATCATCATGATGATGGCTGAAGTACTCATTCTTTGTCTCCTTGTTCATGTTCGTGTTCGTCTTTGACGTTGAAGTTTTGACCATGTTTCCAAGGCAGAAGCGACAGCAACACGGCGATGACAATCAGACCGATCGACATGCCCCAGCCGAAGATATTGAGGAAATCGCTGGGATATTTCGAGTAGTTTTCTTTAAGCAGGCCGATTGTGTCTTGATACAACATATAGCCGAGCATGGCAACGGTGAAGATGACGCAGGCAGTCCAAATCGCGCCGACGCGGACGGAGGAGAGTGCGTTCAGGTGGTTGCGCAGCTCGGGCAGTTTGCGCAGGGCGATGATGGCCAAAACATAGACGAAGCCGGCGGCGACGATGCCGTAGGTGTTGACGAATTTGTCCAATACGTCCAAAACGGGCAGGCCGGTGGTCGTGCCGAAGAGCAGGGTGGAGATAATGCCCATCGGAATGCAGACGAGCAGGGTGGCGTTGACGCGGCCGATGTTCAATTTGTCCTGAATGGCGGCAACGATGACTTCGACGATGGAAATCATCGAGGTAATGCCTGCGAATACCAGCGAACCGAAGAACAATACGCCGATCAGCGCACCCATCGGAGCTTGGTTGATGATGGTCGGGAAGGCGATGAAAGCCAAACCGATGCCGCTGGAAGCAACTTGACTGACGGCTTGTCCATTGGCTTGTGCTATAAAGCCCAGCGCGGCGAATACGCCGATACCGGCGAGTAATTCAAAGCTGCTGTTGGCAAAGCCGACAACCAAGCCGGTACCGCCCAAGTCGGTTTTTTTCTTCAGATAGGAAGAATAAGTCACCATGATGCCGAAGCAGATGGAGAGCGAGAAGAAAATCTGACCGTATGCGGCAACCCAGACTCTAGGATCGGAAAGTTTCGACCAGTCGGGTGTAAACAGTGCGTCCAAGCCCTTAGCCGCGCCCGGCAGCGTCAGCGAGATGCCGACCATGATGATGAACATAATCAACAGCAGCGGCATGAAAAACGAAGATGCGCCTGCCACGCCTTTTTGTACGCCCAAAGCCATGATGATGCAGGTAAACAGCCATACGCCGATCAGCGGGCCGACGACTTTGCCGACAAAATCCAAGCCCAAAGCTTCAGGACCTGCCATGTTCAAAAAGTCTTTAAAGAAAAACGCCTGAGGATCCGCGCCCCATGCCGCGTTCAGCGAGTAGTAGGCATAGCTTGCCGACCAGCCGATGATGACTGCGTAGTAGATACAGATGATGACGTTGGTCATCACGTTCCACCAGCCCACAGGCTCGAACCAGCGGCCGAGTCGGCGGAAAGCTAGCGGAGCGGAGCCGCGGTAGCGGTGGCCGATGGCGTAGTCGAGCAGCAGCAGCGGGATGCCGGCGGTCAAGAGCGCGACCAGATAGGGGAGAAGAAATGCGCCGCCGCCGTTTTCGAAGGCGATGTAGGGGAAACGCCAAATGTTGCCCAAGCCGACGGCAGAGCCGATGGCGGCAACCATAAACGCGCGGCGGTTGCTAAACGTCGCGCGTTCGTTTGTTTTGGAATCAGACACGTTGATACCTCTTGCTTTGATGTGGTATGAAAACAGCCGTTTGGCGGCTTACGGTTATAGAAATGAGGTCTGACAGGGGTAATGTCGTCTGAAAAAACAATCGGCTTGTGACCTTTTGTTTACAATCTATGGCTGTATCGTAAAAAAATTTAACAGGCTTGGCAAGTGGGGAAAACGGATTTTTAGCTGTATTTCAGGCAGTTTGGTGAAGATGCGGGAGTATGGTCGTCTGAAAATATAGTAGATTAACTTTAAACCAGTACGGCGTTGCCTCGCCTTGCCGTACTATCTGCACTGTCTGCGGCTTCGTCGCCTTGTCCTGATTTAAATTTAATCCACTATAGGATTTAAGGCTTTTCAGACGACCCTTCTTTTGAAGAGGAGCATCCATCGTTCTTGGATGTAAAAAATTAATAACGTTATCAAGTATTTATTTTGTTTAAAAATATATTTTTTAATTTATTTCGATTATAATGATATCGTTTTACATTTGTATTCAGTAGAAAGTAATCTTTTTAACAAGTTGTATTTCCTATAACCCTCTGATTTTCATCAAAAGGAATCTTCATGAAAAGTTTTGGCAGCACTTTGTTTATCCTAGGTCTTTTAGCGTTCGGTTTGAATTATATGAATGCTGTGCCGAAAGTTTTAGCATGGATTTATAACTGGGGAGAAGATACTGCAATGTGGATTAAAGCAGGTGTTACCGGTGGCGGCGCTTTGATTTGGCTGCTGGGTCATTTTGCCGAAAAAGGTGCACAAGAAGAATTGGAAGACGACGAGTAAAGTGAGTGTCAATGCTGCGGTCGTTGTCGATATACAATGATGCGGCGCTTTCAAAACGAATGATAAAAGGTCGTCTGAAACGGGTTTGGCTTAGTTTGCCAAGCTTGTTTCAGACGACCTTTTGGTTTGTCAGCGCACGCTGAATACTGCGGTTTTATTTTTTCATCGCATCAGTCAAGGCTTTGACGTTGTAGCGGTACATGCCGATGTAAGTATTGGCAGGTGCGCCGCCGAGTGCGTCGGAGTAGAGTTTGCCGCTGACGTTGACGCCGGTTTCTTTGGCAATACGGTCAACCATGCGCGTGTCTTTGATGTTTTCGGTGAACACGGCTTTGATGCCTTCGCGTTTGATTTGGCGGATGATGGAAGCCACTTGTTTGGCGGACGGTTCGGCTTCGCTGCTCACACCTTGCGGGGCGATAAACTCGATATTGTAGCGTTTGCCCATGTAGGAGAACGCGTCGTGTCCGGTCAGGACTTTGCGCTTGGCGGCAGGAACGGCGTTAAACGCAGCTTGAGCGTCGCTGTGCAGTTTTTTCAGCTGTACTTGGTAGTTGCCCAAGCGTTGTTGGTAATAGGTTTTGCCTTCGGGGTCTGCCTGAATCAGAGCGTTGGCGACGTTTTGGGCGTAGGTCGTCATCAAAACGGGGTCGGTCCAGACGTGCGGGTCAAATTCGCCGTGGTCGTGGTGGTGGCCTTCGTGGTCGTGATGATGTTCGCCTTCTTCGGCTTTAAGCGCCTGTATGCCTTTGGTTGCTTCGGCAAAGGGGACTTTGCTTTGTTTGACGGCACGCTGCACGTCGGCGGCTTCCAAACCCAAGCCGTTGAGCAGGACTAATTTGGCACTGCGGATTTTTTTGATGTCGCCGCTGGTCATGTGATAGGCGTGGCTGTCTTGGTTGGCACCGACCAAATTTTGTACGGCAACACGGTCGCCGCCGATTTGTTTGGTAACGTCGCCCAAAATGCTGAAGCTGGTGACGACGTTCATCGGGGCTGCGTAAACTGCGCCGGACATTAATGCAGCGATGACGCCGAGTTTCCAATGTTTCATGTTTTTCTCTCTCCAATTGATATAACGTAACATTTTTATTTTAAAACAGTGGGACGGAATCTTCAAGCAGCCTCCGCTTAAGAACGCGCTTTATGCCTTGAAAACGGGAGATTTGGGGAGGAGGGTAGGGGTTTGTTAATTTATTATGAAATTAGGCATAGGATTGTATTTATTGATTTTTAAGATAAAAGGGAGGGAATGGTGGGGAGTTTTGTTGCGTGATGTAGCGGAATTTGGTTGGAGATTATCTTTTTCAAATAAATAAAATCAGAAAGATGCGGGTTTTCCCTTTTTTGAGAGAGTGGGAAACCAAGATTAAATGTGTATATTTTAAATATAATTGAAATATAAATTTTCTTATATGGTGTTTTGTAGAACAAAATAATTAATTATCTTTTTGGGATAAAAATAAGCAGATATGATTGAACAAGATTTATTTGATAAAATGTTAATTACATCACACTACAATTTTGTTATAATAATGCCCGAATTAGTTTACAACCCCACCTTACATCCAAAAAGGAAGAAAACATGGGCATTAAAGTTGCCATTAACGGATATGGCCGCATCGGCCGCCAAGTATTACGCGCCATCTACGATTACAACCTGCAAGACCAACTTGAAGTCGTCGCCGTCAACGCCAGCGGCAGCCTCGAAACCAACGCCCATCTGACCAAATTCGACACTGTTCACGGCCGCTTTAATGCCGACATTTCCCACGATGCGACCCACCTCATCATCAACGGCCGCAAAATCCCGTTCTTCTCCACCCGCAACCCCGCCGAACTGCCATGGCGCGACTTGGGCGTGGACTTGGTGATGGAATGCACCGGCTCGTTCACCAGCAAATCCAAAGCCAATGCCCATCTCGAAAGCGGCGCGAAAAAAGTGCTGATTTCCGCACCAGGCGAGGCTGATGTTGACGCGACCATCGTCTACGGTGTGAACGACGATGTGATTACCGACGACATGACCGTCATCTCCAATGCTTCCTGCACCACCAACTGCCTCGCCCCCGTCGCCAAAGTATTGAGCGAAAACATCGGCATCGTCAAAGGCGCGATGACCACCATCCACGCCCTGACCAACGACCAAACCGTGACCGACGTGCGCCATAAAGACTTGCGCCGCGCTCGCAGCGGTGTGGAAAACATGATTCCGACCAAAACCGGTGCGGCAAAAGCCGTCGGTTTGGTATTGCCTGAACTGAAAGGTAAACTTGACGGCCTCGCCATCCGCGTGCCGACCGTCAATGTCTCATTGGTGGATTTGAGCTTCCAAGCCGCGCGCGATACGAGTGTCGAAGAAATCAATGCGTTGATGAAGGCCGCTTCAGAAGAAGGTCGTCTGAAAGGCGTATTGGGCTACAACACGCTGCCGCTGGTGTCTATGGACTTCAACCACACCACCCAAGCCAGTACCTTTGACGCAACGCTGACCAAAGTAACCGACGGCAATATGGTCAAAGTGTTTGCCTGGTACGACAACGAGTGGGGCTTCAGCTGCCAAATGCTGAACACTGCCCGCCGTATGTTCGGTTTGGAAGTGCGCCCGTTTGAATAAAACGGATGGTTTGATACGCTAAAAGGTCGTCTGAAAACTTGAATTGCCCGGCAAAAATTGGGCGCGTATAAGAGACTGTTCGGACGTTTTGAATAAAGCTGGGTTCTGTATATTGCAGGACTCGGCTTTTTTAATTTTAAACTGCAACACTCATGGTTGTCGTCATACCTAAAAAGATGAAGCACCTAGTTGTAGGCAGGAATAAAAAACTGCACCTTTGTGAAGGTGCAGTTTACGGGTTTCAGACGACCGAATGATTGATTTTGTCCTTAACGCTGAAAGCTTTTGGGGAAAGGTTTTTTCTGAGAGACGGGCGCAAACTTAAATATAGTGGATTAAATTTAAATCAGGACAAGGCGACGAAGCCGCAGACAGTACAGATAGTACGGCAAGGCGAGGCAACGCCGTACTGGTTTAAAGTTAATCCACTATACTTTCTTACGTGCATTCCATTGTAGCGGACGGATACAATTTTGATATTGTGCACGTACTTTACCGCGTGTGTCTTCGCCGCATAGCTCTCCACCCACGCCTAAATAAAGTTTGTTACCGATGATTTTTGTTCCGACTGCGCCATGAAGAAATGCCTGTTTGGCAGAACCATCCGGTTGACCTGCAAAAACAGTGACCGCCCAGCCGCCGGAGCCGCCCAGATCAGGTGCGTTGGCGCAAGTGACCTTGCTCATGTCGTAGACAAAATCATGATAACCGTCGTTATTCAAATCGATAATATCCAAAGCTTGACCAACAGAGAATTTTCCTCCCATTTCACGGCAGGTTTGTTTATCTTCATTGATGGCTTCCTGTACTTTTTTAGGAATTGCTATGGGTGCGCGGTCGGCGGCAGCAAATTGCATGCTTGCCATGAGTACTGCCGTTAAAAGCAGTTTTTGCATGATTTTCTCCAAATTAGGCAAAATTGGTCGGCTGTATCAGGTATCCATGCTTGTTGCCATACTGAGTTTTCAGACGACCTAAACCAAGACTTATGGTGTTGCGACTGTAAATGTAACATCCACATGATCTTTTTGCTGTTTCAATTCGAAACAATCTAATCCCTCGCTATTTACGCAAACATTGACTATTTTTTTGCCGGTCCATTGAATGGAGGTTTCCGTTTCTTCGTTTATTTGACGTTTCATATTACGGGTTGGCAGGGTTTTGGGCAGCACTCCGTTTCCCCCCTCTTTTTTTAAAGCAGCAGTATAAGCGTCAGATAAAGAGTTACCTGAATAACGGCATTTGGTCACGCCGAATTCTGTTCCATCCCATTTCTGTTTGCCGCAGGAGAGTTTGGCTCCGCCGGCATTTGCGGCAGCAGTGGTCAGAAGCAGGGCAACAGCCAATACAATTTGTTTTTTCATCAACATTCCTTCAAATCATAGACGTAGATTGCATAAAAAAGATTCTAATCGTCTGTCCTGTCAGGGTTTCAGACGACCTGATCTGCATTTTACAGTTTCACCGAATGCTCGCGCGTTTCGTGGAACACGATGTCCGGCCAGCGTTCCTGCGTGAGTCCCAAATTCACGCGGTTGGGGGCGAGGTAGGCGAGGTTGCCGCCTGCGTCTATCGCCAGATTGCCCGCATTGGCTTTTTCAAACTCTGCCAGCTTTTTCTTGTCGTCGCACGATACCCAGCGCGCCGACCAGATGGATGCGTTGTCGAACACGGCTTCTACACCGTATTCGTTGGCGAGGCGCGAGGTAACGACTTCAAATTGCAGCACGCCGACTGCGCCCAAAATCAAATCTGCGCCGCTCATCGGTTTGAACACCTGTACCGCGCCTTCTTCGCCCAGCTGTTGCAAACCTTTTTGCAGTTGTTTGATTTTCAGCGGGTTTTTGATGCGGACGCTGCGGAACAGTTCGGGTGCGAAGAAGGGGATGCCGGTGAACGCCAGTTGTTCGCCTTCGGAAAAGCTGTCGCCGATTTGGATGTTGCCGTGGTTCGGGATGCCGATGATGTCGCCCGCGTAGGCTTCTTCCACCAGCTCGCGGTCGTGGGACATGAATGTAACCACGCTGGAGGCGGCGATTTCGCGGTTGATGCGCAGGTGTTTCATCTTCATGCCGCGCTCGAATTTGCCGGAGCAGACGCGTAAAAAGGCGATGCGGTCGCGGTGTTTCGGGTCCATATTGGCTTGGATTTTAAAGATAAATCCGGAAAATTTCGGCTCGTCCGGCTCGACCATGCGCACGGTCGCATCGCGCGGTTTCGGTGCGGGGGCCCAGTCAATCAATGAATTGAGGATTTCCTGAATACCGAAGTTGTTAATCGCCGAACCGAAGAACACGGGCGTGAGTTCGCCGGCGAGAAATTCGTCAAGATTGAACTCGTTGGAAGCCGCCTGCACCAATTCGATTTCGTCGCGCAGCTGCTGGATTTCCAGCGGAAAGCGTTGTTCCAATTCGGGATTGTTGATGCCTTTGATGATGTCGAACTCGTGCGGCAGGCGTTCGCCGCCGGCTTCAAAGAGATAGATTTCGTCGTTCAGGATGTGGTACACGCCTTTGAAGTTTTTGCCCATGCCGATCGGCCAAGTGACGGGTGCGCAGCGGATTTTTAAAATATTTTCCACTTCGTCCAGCAATTCCAAAGAATCGCGTACTTCGCGGTCGTATTTGTTCATGAACGTGACAATCGGCGTATTGCGCAGGCGGCAGACGTTCAAGAGTTTGATGGTTTGCGCTTCCACACCTTTGGCCGCGTCAATGACCATCAACGCGCTGTCCACGGCGGTTAAAACGCGGTAGGTATCTTCGGAGAAGTCTTGGTGTCCCGGCGTGTCCAAGAGGTTGACGGTGTGGTCTTTGTAGTCAAACTGCATCACGCTTGATGCCACGGAAATGCCGCGCTGCTTCTCGATTTCCATCCAGTCGGAGGTGGCGAATTTGCCGGTTTTCTTGCCTTTTACCGTCCCCGCGCTCTGAATCGCGCCTGAAAACAGCAAGAGTTTTTCAGTCAGCGTGGTTTTACCCGCGTCGGGGTGGGAGATGATGGCAAACGTGCGGCGGCGACGCACTTGGTCGAGGATTTCTTGGGACATGGGCTTTCTTTGCAAAAAGGTTCAGGCCGCTTTTCCGACGGCCTGAGAAAGGGTTGAGATGGCGGGGATTGTACAAAAAAACATTAATCGGTTCAATGATTAGGGGATAAAAAAGGTCGTCTGAAAATTTTCAGACGACCTTTTCACGATGGCGGATTAAGCCTTGTCGTGGAATTCGTGGAATTCATATTGGTAGGACAAGTCTTTACCTGCTTTTTTCTGCGCCAGATAATCGTCGTAAACGGCGCGGATTTCCTTGCGCAAGAGGAATAGGGCGATTAAGTTGGGGATGACCATGAAGCCGTTGAACATATCCGACAGGCTCCAAACCAAATTGACTTTGCCCAAGGTGCCCAACACGATGGCCAGCAGCACGAGCGCGCGGTAGATGCCCAAGTGTTTGCCTCTGAAGAGGAAGCGGATGTTGGACTCGCCGAAGTAATACCAACCGATGATGGTGGTGAAGGCGAAGAAGGTCAGGCAGACGGCGAGCAGTTGCGAGCCGAAGCCGGGGAAGGCTTTGCTGAAGGCGAATTGGGTCACCGCTGCGCCTTGTTCGCCGGAAAGGTTGGCATCGGTCAGGAGGATAATCAGCGCGGTGGCGGTGCAGACCAAGATGGTGTCGATGAATACGCCGATAAATGCTGCCAAGCCTTGTTGAACGGGGTGGTTCACGTCGGCGGTGGCGTGTGCGTGCGGTGTCGAACCCATACCCGCTTCGTTGGAAAACAAGCCGCGTGCCACGCCGAAACGGACGGCTTCGCGCATACCGATACCCGCTGCGCCGCCTAAAACGGCTTCAGGATTGAAGGCGGCGGTAAAGATGTGGTTGAACATCGGTATGATGTGGTCGGAGAATTTGAACAGGATAACGACGGCACACAAAATATAGATAATCGCCATAAACGGCACGACGAATTGGGCGATGTTGGCGATGCGGTTGACGCCGCCGACGATAATCATGCCCGCGAGGACGGCGAGGACGATGCCGACTGCCAATGCCGGTACGTTAAAGGCGATGGTAACGGAGGAGGCGATGGAGTTCGCCTGCGTGGCGTTGCCGATAAAGCCCAGCGCGATAATCAGGGCGATGGAGAAGAAGCCCGATAAGAAACGTGCCGCGCCGCGCCCGATTTTCGGGGTCAGGCCGTGCGTGATGTAGAACGCGGGACCGCCGATGTATTTGCCGTGGCTGACGACGCGGTATTTTTGCGCGAGCAGGGCTTCGGCGAAAATCGTGGACATCCCCAAAACGGCGGAAAGCCACATCCAAAAAATCGCGCCCGGTCCGCCTGCAGTAATGGCGGTTGCTACGCCGGCGACGTTGCCCGTGCCGATTTGCGCGGAGACAGCGACAGCGAGTGCTTGGAATTGCGACAAAGATTTATCGTCTTTGTCTTTTTTGGAAAACAAACCGCCGAAAACGGATTTGAACCCTGCCCCCAATTTAGTAATCTGCGGCGCGCCTAGATAGAGTGTGAAAAACAGGCCGATGCCCAAAAGGGCGTAAATCAACATGTAATCCCACAGAATCAGATTGACTGCGCCCACCAGTGCAGACAATGTTTCTTCCATAATTACAAACCTTATATTGAAAAATGAACAGATGACGGCATCCGTCGGCGGTTACTCCGTTGAATGCCGTTGTGTCGGACGGTGCGGCGAGCAGGCCGTTTTCGTCCGTTTTGCCCCAAGTTGTCAACAATCCTGAAGCAGGCCTGCATGATACCGTAAACCTTTTGTGAGGCAAACGAAAAAAAGGGTCAGGTTTGGGCAAAGACAAGATTTTTGCGTTTTTTCGGGCGCAGGCAGCGTTTTCAGACGACCCTTTGGCAGGATGAAGGGTCGTCTGAAATATTTTAGGCATATCCAACCTATGTTAAAATGCGCCCTTTGAAAATGAGCAAAAGCCCGCCGGATAAGGCGGAAAATCGAAAGGAATCCATATATGGCAGGTCATAGCAAGTGGGCGAATATCCAGCATAAAAAAGCCCGTCAAGATGCCAAGCGCGGCAAAATCTTCACCCGTTTGATCAAAGAAATCACCGTTGCAGCCCGCATGGGCGGCGGCGACCCCGGCGCCAACCCGCGCCTGCGCCTGGCTTTGGAAAAAGCCGCCGAAAACAATATGCCCAAAGACAACGTGCAACGCGCCATCGACAAAGGTACGGGCAATTTGGAAGGCGTGGAATACATCGAACTGCGCTACGAAGGCTACGGCATCGGCGGCGCGGCGCTGATGGTGGACTGCCTGACCGACAACAAAACCCGCACCGTTGCCGACGTGCGCCATGCGTTCACCAAAAACGGCGGCAACTTGGGCACCGACGGCTGCGTGGCGTTCAACTTCGTGCATCAGGGTTATTTGGTGTTCGAACCAGGCGTTGACGAGGATGCGCTGATGGAAGCAGCTCTGGAAGCCGGTGCGGAAGACGTGATTGCCAACGACGACGGCTCCATCGAAGTCATCACCGCCCCGAACGATTGGGCGGGCGTGAAAGCGGCATTGGAAGCCGCGGGCTACAAATCCGTTGACGGCGACGTCACCATGCGCGCCCAAAACGAAACCGAACTCTCCGGCGACGATGCCGTCAAAATGCAGAAACTGATTGACGCGCTGGAAGATTTGGACGACGTGCAGGACGTTTACACCTCCGCGGTTTTGAATCTGGATTAATAGAAAAGATTGAAAGCAGACCTGATGGGTCTGCTTTTTTTGCGTCTGGGATTTTAGGCGGTTTGCTGGAATCTCCAATGGCTCGTGGGCATAGCCCACGCTACATAGCCTGTTGACAACACTTACGCCGTAGCCGTAGCGTGGACTTTGTCCACGAAAACAATTAACACAAAGGTCGTCTGAAAACTCGATGTAGGTTTTCAGACGACCTTTCATATTTGGACTACATATCGGTTTTGGTGTGCGTTGTATCCGTAGCGTGGGTTCTACCCACGAAGATAATTGATGGACAGGTCGTCTGAAATCTTGATTGGTTTGTGCACGCTACGGGGTTTGCAGATAACACAAATACCGTAGCGTAGCGTGAACTTTGTCCACGAAAACGATAGACATAAAAAGGTCGTCTGAAAAACTTAAAAATCAAGTTTTCAGACGACCTTTTATGTTTGAACTGCCTATCGGTTTTGGCTGGCTCGGTAGAAGGCGATGAGGCCGTTGGTAGAACTGTCGTGTTGCGGGTTACCGCGGTCGAGTTCGGGTTCGATGGTTTTGGCGAGTTCTTTGCCGTATTCGACGCCCCATTGGTCGAAGGGGTTGATGCCCCAAATCGCGCCTTGGACGAAGGTGCGGTGTTCGTATGCCGCCATGAGCATGCCGAGGCGGCGGGGGTCGGTGGCGCTGAGGAGGAGGCTGTTGCTCGGGCGGTTGCCGGGGAATTCTTTTTGCGGGGCGAGGCGTTCGCGTTCGGCTTCGGGCAGGTTGGCAAGTTCGGCGCGGGCTTCTTCGAGGGTTTTGCCTTTCATCAGGGCTTCGGCTTGGGCGAAGGCGTTGGCGACGGTAAAGCGGTGTTGGCGGTTGATGCCGTAGGCGGTGGTCATGGGGACGATGAAGTCGCAGGGGATAAGCCGTGTGCCTTGGTGGAGGAGTTGGAAATAGGCGTGCTGGCAGTTGACACCTTCTTCGCCGAAGACGATGCCGCCTGTGGTATGGGGGACGGGACGACCGTCGGCGGTGCGGTTTTTGCCCAGGCTTTCCATGTCGAGCTGGTTGAGCCACGAAGGTAGGTGGCGCAGGTTGTGGCTGTATGGGACGGCGGTTTGTCCGTCGGCATGCTGGAAGTTGTTGTACCAGATGCTGATGAGTGCCATGAGGACGGGGATGTTGCGGCGGTAGGGGGTTTGGAAGAAGTGGGTGTCCATGGCGTGCGCGCCGGCGAGGAGTTCGCGGAAGCGGTCTATGCCGACGGCGACCATGACGGGCAGACCGATGGTCGACCAGACGGAATAGCGTCCGCCGACCCAGTCGAACATGGCGAAGACGTTGTCGGGTGCGATGCCGAAGTTTCGGGCGGCGGCAACGTCGGAGGAAATGGCGCAGAAGTGGCGGTAGATGCCGGATTCGGGCAAACCTGCATCCCGATACCATGCGCGGGCGGCGTAGGCGTTGAGCAGGGTTTCGGGCGTGCGGAAGGATTTGCTGGCGATGCTGAATACGGTGGTCTCGGGTTTTAGGTGGGCGAGTGTGCGGCTGATGTCGGCGTCGTCTGAATTGCTGACGAAGTGGACGCGGATGTTTTGGCGGTAGGCTTTGAGGGCTTCTACGCACATTCTGGGACCGAGGTCGGAGCCTCCTATGCCGATGTGGACGAAGTCGGTAATGGGTTTGTCGGTGATGCCTCTGTGGCTGCCGTTGTTGAGTGCTTCGGCGTAGGCGAGGGCGCGGTCGAGTTCGCGGTGGATTTTGGGGAGGATGTTTTCGCCGTCAACGTAAACGGGTGCTGCGTCGGGCGGCAGGCGCAAGGCGGTATGGAGGACGGCGCGGTGTTCGCTGAGGTTGATTTTTTCGCCGTTTTGCATGGCGTGCATTTGTCCGGCTAGCGGCGAGGCTTCGGCAAGGCGGCACAAGAGTTGCAAAGTGTCTTCGCCGAGGCGGTTTTTGCTGTAATCGAAGAGGAGACCGTCTAGGGTTTCGTGCATATTGCCGAAGCGGTCGGGTTCGGCGGCGAAGCGGTCGCGCAGGTGGATGTGTTGTGTGTCGAGCCGGTGTTGTTCAAGGGCTTGCCATGCTTCGGTAAATGCGGTCATCGGGTTTCCTTCGGGATTGGGTTCGCTCATTCGGCGGGATGTGATTTAGTTATAGATTGTCGTTGTAGTGATTGGTTCGATACGGTGAATATTTATGTAGTCATATGTAGTTTAACAAAGGGGCGCGGGTTTGGCGAATATGGGTAGTCAAACGGCGTAGGAATTGTATGCAATTTGCAATTTATATGCTTGATTTTTATCAAGGTTTTTTAAAATTTTCGGTATGACACCGATGTCAGGTGTGCTATGCTTCGTAATCAAATGAAACAGGGCTGAGGCGGGAGTCGTAAGATGGCTACAATTTATGATGTTGCTGCTTATGCGGGCGTCTCACCCAAAACGGTCAGCCGCGTCATCAACGGCGATGCGCCGGTCAGCGATACAACGCGTGCGAAAGTCGAAACCGCGATTGCGGCTTTGGGTTATATCCCGTCTTCGGCGGCGCGGGTGATGCGGTCGAACCGTTCGGACTTGGTCGGACTGATTACCGGCGCCATCTCGCGCACGGGCGAATACGGCGGGGTACACGGTCTGCCGGATATGTTTTTAATCAAAGGCATCCAGCAGAAAATCCGCGAAGCGGGCAAAACGCTGATGATTGCGGATACGGACAACCGCTACGAGCAAATCGACCCTTTGGTCAGGACGTTTATGGAGCACCGCGCGGAAGGCATTTTGTATGTAACCGAGTCGCACCGCGAAATCGTCCTGCCCGAAATGTCCAACCGCTGCCCAATGGTTTTGGTCAACTGCTTCGACACGGCGGGTACGCCGTCGGTTTTGCCGGACGACGAGCGCGGGCAATACGATTTGGTACGCAACATCATCCGGCGCGGACACCGCCGTATCGCTTACATTACTTTGCAGGCGGGCGCAGAAGCGACGCGGCTGCGTTTGGCGGGCTACCGACGCGCTTTGGACGAAGCAGACATGGTGTTCGATCCCGACTTGGTGCAAACCGGTATCACCGACTTTGCCAACGGCAGCGAACCTTTGATTGCGGCAGTGTTGAAACTATTGTCGCTTGCCGACCCGCCGACGGTCATTTGCTGCGGTAACGACGAAATGGCGGTCCGCGTTTACGGCATTTTGAGGACGCGCGGCGTGCGCGTTCCAGAGCAGGTGTCGGTGGCAGGTTACGACAACCACAGCGCGATTGCCGAAACCCTGTTCCCGCCGCTGACCAGCACTGAGCTGCCCTATATGCGCATGGGCGCGCTGGCGGCGGAAATCCTGTTCGACATTATCGAGACCAAAGAAACCGCCCGTCCGCCCGTTCGGGTTGTCGGAGAAACGATTTGGCGGCAGTCGGTCACGGCATTGAAGTAAAACATCCTTTCAGACGACGTCTGCTTTATGAGGCTGACACAATACGACAATAAAAGGTCGTCTGAAAACACAAACAACACATCACGTTATCCATTTGCAACGTATCAATACGATACGCCCAAAAATAAAGAAAGCGGCTCAACCGCTTCGACTATGCAGTGTTTCCCGCAGTTTGTTGTTCCATGTTTTCTTCTTATACAGTCCAGGAGTCGCTTCAAAATGAAGATTTCCCCACAAGTATCCCTGACGCTTCGCCAGATTATGCTGATGAACTTCGGCTTCTTCGGCATTCAATACAGCTTCGGTTTGCAGCAAACCGCCATCAATCCGATTTTCAGTTTCTTACAAGCTGACCCTGCAAAACTGCCTTACCTCAATATGGCAGGACCGATTACCGGTTTGCTGGTGCAGCCCCTTATCGGTGCCATGAGCGACCGTACATGGATTCCCGGACTCGGCCGCCGCCGTCCGTATTTCCTGCTCGGCGCCATCGGTTGCAGCTTGTGTTTGTTCTTCTATCCGCACGTTACCGCATTGTGGGTTGCCGTATTGCTGCTGTGGCTCTTAGACATCAGCAACAATACCGCCATGGAGCCTTTCCGCGCCTTCATCGCCGATACCGTTCCCGAACGCCAGCAATCCACCGGCTTTTTGATGCAGTCAGTGTTTACCGGCTTGGGCATTACCCTTGCCAACATATCGCTCTATGCCTTCAAGAAAATCGACTGGTTGAACCAAACCTCCGAAGCGGGCATCCCCTACTGGGTATTCGGCTCGTTCTATATTGGCGCCGTTTGCTCCATCGGCTCTGTTTTAGTGACCGTATTGTCCACCCCCGAACATGAGCCGTCTCCTGAAGAGCTGGCGGCGATTAAAGCCCAATCCGGCGGTCCTGTTGAAGCCATTAAAGAAATTTACCATGCTATTAAAGACATGCCGAAACCCTTGTGGCAGCTCGCTTCGGTTTACCTCTTCCAATGGTACGCACTCTTCATCTACTGGCAATACATCTCCCATAGTCTCGCCAAATCTATATGGAATGCTACCTCTGCCAACAAAGTCGCATATGAGGACGCAGTGGCATGGACCGGTGTGGTCAATGGCTTTTACAACGTCGTGACCTTTATTTCTGCCTTCGGATTGATGTGGATGGCGCGCAAATACGCCGCCAAATACGTCCATGCCTTTGCCGTTACCCTTGCCGCACTCGCCCTTTTGGCGATTCCGCATGTTACCGATAAAAACATGATGCTCGCCCCGATGATCGGCTTCGGTATCGGCTGGGCAAGTATGATGGGCGTGCCGTTTATGATTGTCGTGCATTCCATCCCGAAAGAACGCTACGGCGTGTATATGGGCATCGTCAACATGATGATTGTGATTCCGATGCTGATCCAAACCCTTACCTTCAGTAAAATCTATGAGAACTTGCTCGGCGCCGACCCGGGACATGCCATGACTTTTGCCGGTGTCCTCCTTATCATCGCCGCCGTACTGACCCTGACCATCAAAACGTCAAACAAACCTTATGGCGTAGAATCGGCAGGCTGATTCAGGCATTTGCCAAGAGGTCGTCTGAAAACTCGGAATTAAGGTTTTCAGACGACCTTTTTGTTTGATTGTGCCGCTTTGTTTTAAACGGGGGCGGTTTGTATAGTGGATTAACTTTAAACCAGTACGGCGTTGCCTCGCCTTGCTGTACTATCTGTACTGTCTGCGGCTTCGTCGCCTTGTCCTAATTTAAATTTAATCCACTATAGAAGCCCGGATTGGGTCGGAAGATCGCCGTATCCCCGCAAAAGCTGACGGCAAAGCGTTTACATGGCAAAATACCACCTGTTTGCAGGTCATCCGAATTTTTCAGACGACCTTTTACCCTCTTCAAAAGGAATCCCCATGTCTTTGCAAAACATCATCGAAACCGCCTTTGAAAACCGCGCGGACATCACCCCGACCACCGTTACCCCCGAAGTCAAAGAAGCCGTGTTGGAAACCATCCGCCAACTCGATTCAGGCAAATTTCGCGTCGCCGAACGCTTGGGTGTGGGCGAATGGAAAGTCAACGAATGGGCGAAAAAAGCCGTCCTGCTTTCCTTCCGCATCCAAGACAACGAAGTCCTCAACGACGGCGTGAACAAATACTTCGACAAAGTGCCGACCAAGTTTGCCGACTGGTCTGAAGACGAATTCCGCGCTGCCGGTTTCCGCGCCGTACCCGGTGCCGTTGCGCGCCGCGGCAGCTTTGTTGCCAAAAACGTCGTTTTGATGCCGTCTTATGTCAACATCGGCGCATACGTTGACGAAGGCGCGATGGTCGATACTTGGGCAACCGTCGGCTCTTGCGCGCAAATCGGTAAAAACGTTCACTTGAGCGGCGGCGTCGGCATCGGCGGCGTACTCGAACCCCTGCAAGCCAGCCCGACCATCATTGAAGACAACTGCTTCATCGGCGCGCGTTCCGAAATCGTCGAAGGCGTGATTGTCGAAGAAGGCAGCGTGATTTCCATGGGCGTGTTCATTGGACAATCCACTAAAATCTTCGACCGCACTACCGGCGAAATCTACCAAGGCCGCGTACCGGCAGGCTCGGTTGTCGTGTCTGGCAGTATGCCTTCCAAAGACGGCAGCCACAGCCTCTACTGCGCCGTCATCGTCAAACGCGTGGACGCACAAACCCGCGCCAAAACCAGCGTCAACGAATTGCTGCGCGGTATTTAATCGGCGAACAGAAAAGGGGAGGTCGTCTGAAACAGCGCAAAACACAAATGGGCTTCAGGCAAACGGTTTCCCTTGTTTGAATGGAAAGAGGTCGTCTGAAAACCGGATTTCGGGTTTTCAGACGACCTCTTCATATGGTGAATCGGTTTTAGAACCTGCTTGGTTGGATGCTGTTTTCTTTACCATAAAAAAGCAACGGATAAACCGTTGCTTTTTTGTTTGGTCTGTAAATCTTACAAACTGCCCAGCACGATACGCAATACGCGGCGCAGGGGTTCGGCTGCGCCCCATAAGAGCTGGTCGCCGACGGTGAAGGCGCTGATGTATTCGCCGCCCATGCCCAGTTTGCGGATGCGTCCGACGGGGACGGACAGCGTGCCGGTGACTTTGGCGGGCGTCAGCTCGTGGATGCTGGCTTCTTTTTCGTTGGGGATGACTTTCACCCAATCGTTCGCGCCTGCCAAAATCGCTTCGATTTCAGAAACGGGCAGGTCTTTTTTCAGCTTCAGGGTGATGGCTTGGCTGTGGCAGCGCATAGAGCCGATGCGGACGCACAAGCCGTCAATCACGGTCGGATTGTCGCTGCGGCCGAGGATTTTGTTGGTTTCCACGCCGCCTTTCCATTCTTCTTTGGACTGGCCGTTGCCCAAATCCACGTCAATCCACGGAATCAGGCTGCCGGCGAGCGGTACGCCGAAGTTGGCTTTCGGATAGTCTTCGCTGCGCAGGAAATCGGACACTTTGCGGTCGATGTCGAGAATCGCGCTGGAAGGATCGGCAAGCTCGTCCGCTACTTGGGCGTGAATCGCGCCCATGCCGCTGATGAGTTCGCGCATATTTTTCGCGCCTGCACCGGATGCGGCTTGGTAGGTCATGCTGGTCGCCCATTCGACCAAGTCGTTTTGGAACAGGCCGCCCAACGCCATCAGCATCAGGGAGACGGTGCAGTTGCCGCCGATGTAGTTTTTCACGCCGTTTTTGAGGCCCTCGTCGATGACGTTGCGGTTGACGGGGTCGAGGACGATAATCGCGTCGTCTTTCATCCGCAGAGATGACGCTGCGTCAATCCAGTAGCCGTTCCAGCCGCTGTCGCGCAGGGGCTGGAACACGGATTTGGTGTAATCGCCGCCTTGGCAGGTGACGATGATGTCCATCTTGACAAGTTCGGCAACGTCGTTCGCGTCCAATAATGATTTTGCCGTCTGACCGAAATCAGGTGCCGCACCGCCGACGTTGGATGTGGTGAAGAAGAACGCTTCGGGAATGTGGGCGAAGTCGTTTTCTTCTTTCATACGCTGCATCAAAACCGAACCGACCATTCCGCGCCAGCCGACGAAACCTACTTTCATGTTGAGCTCCTTAGGGGGAAATTGTTAACAAATTTCTGAATAGGGGAAAAGGAAGAGTTTTAAACCTGTTTGAGGTAAATGTAAAGTTTTTTATGTTGTTTCGGGAGCAAGAGGGGAGGTCGTCTGAAAAATCAGCGTTCCTGCCAAACCGGAATGTTCCGAAAGCAAACCTGATGCAAAGTTGCAGGCTCGCATTCAAGAAGCATCCAAGGTTTCGCAGGAACGCTGAGAGCGATGACGTACCGTTTGCCAGCATTTTGATAACCGAAATGCCGCACTGTTTTTCAGACGACCTTTCGGATCAGTATCGGATATCGACGGTTACCTTATCCTTATATTCGCCCGGGGTGTAGTCGGTGTTTTGGACTTCTGCCGAGATGGTGTGTGTCTGGCTGCTGCCGTCGCCGGTAAACTCTTGCGCCTTGCCCGGAGCAGATGGCTTATTGCCCCAAAAAGGAGCAGTTGCATAGGTACCTTTTCGGAGGCGGTAGGGGACTTTGTCGGTGTTGGCGGGATTGGTGGATTTCATCTCGCCCCTGCCTTCCTGATTGTTGTTGGAAGGAATCAGACCGACGGTGTAGGGCGTGCCGTTGGTGCAGCGGACGGTGAGGTTGCCCGACTGCTTCAGGTTGGTACTGCCTGCGGTGTGTGTGCCGAAGTCGATGTCGTCGGCGGAGATGAATTCGCAAACGGGCGCAACATGGGCTTGGACGTAAAAGGGGAAACGTTGGTTGGTTAGGAATCCCCCGCAATCGACAGGGTCGGGAGCAGTATCATATGCAGCCCTCCAACTTAAGGCGGTAGAGCCATTGATAAAGTTCGAGAGATAAGAGTGCCCAGTGGTCGTGGGTATGATATTACTTTGTCCGCTAACCAATCTTGCTTTAATAGTCATGCTTCCTGTGACAGTGTCTTTGGCTGGGATGCGCATGATATCTGTGCTGGCACTGCTGGGAGAGTTTGCCGTGTTATCCGTTCCCCAGTAAGTATTATCGGATTTAAGTAATAACAGTTGCAGCGTTTGGGAACGGTTTTGGGTATAAAACATCTTCCGTGGAGTGTATATGCTTGTTGAGCCCTGACCCCCGTCAATATTGAAACACAGGCGTACTTTTAAGGGTTGGGTAATGGTGTTGGAGCATGTGTAGTTAATGGTGGCTTGAATATCTTCCGGCTGGTTGTTGTTCAGAAGGTTGACGCCGTTGCCTTGGCTTCCGAATACCAAGGCAGGCTGTCCGTTGAAAGTTCCATTGCCTTGCACTGTGGCGGTGCATTGTACAAATCTTCCAGCTTCGCCACTGTTTGCCCAAGTCTGTCCTGCGGACAGGGACAGCAGTCCGAATACGGCAGGCAATGTCATTTGTCGGAAAAGACGGTTTGCGGTTTTCAGACGACCTCTCTTTATATTTATCTGCATATGATGTCTCCCAGTTCCGGGATGGAATCCGGATTGTGTGTTTCAGGGTATTCCGCTTCGAAGGTGCAAGTTCCGCCGTTTTCAGGGAGGATGACTGTGAAGCGGTTTCTACCTTCTTTCATGTTTTCAATATATGTTTTGCCGTCGAAGCCGGTTACGGCTGCCGGGGTGCCGTCTTCGGCAGTAATGCTGCCGCCGCTCGGGAGTAATTGGTTTTGTGCGTCTTTCAGCGTCATGGTGGCGGCGCGGGTACGCTGGATTTTGAATTCGACGCGCATGCCCGAGCGTTCGGGCGGGGCGATTTCGGCGACGGTGTGTTCAAGCTGGACGTCCAACGGCAATTCGGCAATATCGACGCTGACGGTGTTTTTTTGGTAGGCGGAGAGGCCGGGGATCAGTGCCAGCCCTTTACGGTTGGTTTTGCCTACGGGCATGCCGCCTGCGCGGATGGGGACGTCCGCCATATCGCCGGTGCTGACGACGGCGAAACTGTCGTTGACTTGGCGGGTGGCGAAGAGGCTGCCGCCCATGAGGACGAGACCGCCCCTCCAGCCTGCGTTCCAGTTGCTGTTGCCGCTTTGGCTGTAAACGTTTGCCCAGCCGTCGCCGTAGGTGTTTTGATGGCGGATGTTGCCGTTGAAGGTATTGCTGCGGCTGCCGTTTGCGTTGTCGTTTTGCTGCCAGCCTATGCCCCAGCTGGTACTGCCCATGCCGCTGCTGGTTTTGTTCAGGGTTGCTTGGTAGCTGGTGTTGTGTTTGTTTCTGCTGATGCCCGCGGAGGTTGAGTAGCCGTTGTCAAGGCTGACGGAGAGGCCTGCGTGGAAACTCAGTTCGCGTTTGTTGCGGAAGTTTTTATTGGCGCCGGCATAGAGTGAAGCGCTTTTTTTGAAGCTGCGGCTCCAGCCGAACGAGCCTACGCCGTCGGCGGGACTGCCTTCGGTATGGGAATGGACGTAGGACAGGCTGAATGAGCCGAGTTTGTCGCTGCTCCAGCCTGCGGATGCGGATGCGGAGGTGGCGGGATGGCGTGTGGCTTTGAAAAAGTCTGCGCCGTATGCGGTGTCGCCCAGTTCGGCAAATTGTCCGTTGGTGCGGCTTGCGCCTGCGCTGAGGGAGAGTTTGTCCCATTGGGTACTGAAAAACGCGCTGCCGCGTCGTCCTGTTTTGCCTGCGAAGCGGCTTTCAGCATAGGTAAGATTGAGTTGTCCGAGCGAACCCAATACGGTATCGGCGGCAATGCCCGCCTGACGGTAACCACGCGCGGCTTCGCCGTGAATTTGGGCGGTCAGGGTATTGCTGACGCCGTAACGCAACGTACCGGAGGCGGCGGGGTCGGATTGGTATTTTGCGGAACGGATGCCGTAATCGCGGCGGACGTAGCCTGCTTCAAACGACCATTCGTTCAAGCCTTTTGCTAAAAGTCCGCTGCCGCCGTAAAGCGGCATATCGACGACGACGGTGCGCCCCAGTACGTCGGTGGCGACGACTTGGGCGTTGCTGCGGCCGCTGATGGACGGCGGTAGGATGAGTTCGTATTCGCCCGCTTCGACGTCGCGGCTCATTTGTTTGACACCGTCAATATAGAGATCGACCGTGCCGGGTAGGGTGCTTTTACCGAGGTAGGAACGCAGCGGGGTGGTTTGTTTCCACGGGCGGGTGTTGTAAGTGCGGGAGATTTTGATGCCGCCGATGCGCGTACCGCCCCATGAGCCGATTTGTCCGGTCAGGGTGTCGCCCACGGTCAGCGATATGCCTTGTTCGGGCCAGACGGTGCGCCAGTAGGTATCCAGACGGGCGGTGTTGCTGCGGGAGCCGCTTTCTTTGTTGTGGCTTCGGTTGGCAAATTGGGTGTGGTTCAGGTAGCCCCAAGGCGTACTCAGGCGCATTTCACCGAAAACGCCCTGCGTGCCGCTGCCGGAATTGTTACGCGAGATATTGGTGTCGTAGTTCAGAACGGCGGCAAAGCCGGGTTTGGCGATGGCGTAGCGGTTTTCCTGCGGTGCGCCGATTCGGGCGGTTTTCAGGTCGGGCTGCCATTCGAGGGGGGCGGTGAGATCAAGGGTTTGCGCGGCGGCATCGTATTTCACCTGCAAACCGGGGATGGCGGAGAGTTCGAACCATACGCCCGCGCCGGGTGTGGAAGCGCCGTCCTGTATTTCAGGCACGACGCCGTTTTTGCCTGCCTCGGCAGCTTCTGCGTCGGGCAGGGCAATGCCGTAGGCGCGCAGAGATTCGGGGCGCGCGTATAGCACGCCGTTACGCGACATGAAGGGTTCGATACCGTCGCGTATGCTGCCGTTGACTTTGACCTGCGGGTAAACAGTCAGCCATGCCTGCTCGTAGGCAGCAGGCGCCGCCTGCGTCAGGATGTCTTGAGCAGGGGAGGGCAGGGCGTAGAAACACAGCATCAGCGCGGTACTTAGCCGCGTCAGCTGTGTCCTTAGGTCATGGGGCGGCAAACCGTACCTCCGTTTGGATCGGCATACCGTTTACCGTGGCATTCAGACGACCTGGGTTCAGAGAAGTGGGGGAAACTTCCAATTCGCGTTTCCAAGTGTTGCCCGGCAGGACGTAGCCTGCCAGACCGCTTGCCAGCGTTAATGCGTCTTTGGCAGAGGTCGTCTGAAAAGTAATATTGCTCAATTGCGCATGGGCATTGCCCGTGTTTTCGGCAACCAAAACCGTTTTACCATTTTCCGCTTTTTCCGCACGCCATTGCAGCTTCGGTTCGGCATTGTTTTGAACGTTGACAAACAGCGGCAGCGAATAGCGCATCACCAACTGAATGCCTTTTTGCGGTTTCGCATTGGGTGAGGGCAGTTCGTCCACGATCAGGCGGTAGGCTTCTTCAGCCTGTTTGTCGGACGGTTTGACACGCATCACACGGAACTGCTGCTGCGCACCCGCTTCCAGTTTGACCATAGGCGGGCTGGCAATGACGGCATCGGTGGGTTCGAGAATCTCTCCGCCGTTTGCGTCCTGCGTCCAGCGGAATACACGTACCTGCGCCGTCAACGGCTCTTTACCCGTATTTCCCAAAGTAAAAATACCCGCCCGCTGTTTGGCGGGCAGGGAAAGCGATGTCGGACTGACTTGCAAGCCGGCGGCATGGCTTTGTAAAACCACTGCCGCCGTCAGCATACCGACAAGTGTGCTGATTGCTTTTTGCATGAGTATTTTTTAGTTGTTTTGTTTTGAGGGAGTAAACCGGATTAGTAGGTCAGGGTTACTTTGACTTGGTCGCGGTAGGTGTCGGGAGTTTTGTCAGACAATTTACCTTGGGGAATTTTCGCAAATACAGGAAGCATGATGGGTGTATCCAAGCCTTTACCAGTCAGAGAGAGAGAATCTCCTTCTTTGCCCCATTTCTTAGTTGAAATTCCACCAATCGTTTCATCGAGACCGGTTCCGGTAATTTCTGGTTTATAAAGTTGATACTCGATTTCATCTGTATTGGAGGCGCCTAACAAACCTTTCAACTTGCCACTGCCGTCTGCACTTTGTTGATTTTGAGGTTCTAAATGCACCTTGAATACGGTATTTTTACTGCAATTGACCTGGATGCCTTGTGTTGTTCCGCCAGAGTTGTTGCCTGTTAATTCAGCGCTGTTTTTTTGAGCTTTGTGTTCCCCAAAATCAATATCCGCTCCTGCAATCGGATCGGCAGAAGAGGCAATTGGAGTTGCCTGACCATGATTCACGACGAAGGTTTCGCAGGAGCCGGTCAATGTCAATTTGACATTGAAGAAATCTGAAGTGCCGCTGTTGATCGGTGCAGCCATTGCAGTGTTGCCCATCATCATGAGAGAAGCCAGAGCCAGAGAAGTTAAAGTAAAACGTGTTTTCATCGGATTTATCCTTAGTATGTGAGTTTAGATGTGTATTGACACAGTCTCCGTAATATTTCTGTGTGCCGGTTATACGGTAGGCTTTTATGCCTGAACGGTATATATGACATTATTATGATTTGTAATTATTGTTGCAACTGTTATTGTTTGGTATTTTATAAGTTCCTGTGTTTTTTGTAAATTTTTGTATTTAATTTTGTTGTGTTTTTGCAAAGATTTTATTTTATTCGGTATTTAATTTGGATAAGGGGTCGTCTGAAAGCGTTTAAAAGAAGCTTTGGTTTCTTGAAGTTGGCTTTCAGACGACCTTTGCAGATGTTTCGCAGTAGGTTTAGTTGTGTTTGGGAATTAGTGATGGGCAATGAAATGGTTTGACAGGTATTGTCGATGATGGGCTTGTCTTGTCTTCGCATATAAAAAGGTCGTCTGAAAATCTCGATTTGAGGTTTTCAGACGACCTTTGTGTTGGTTGCTATCAATCCGCCAGTCGTTTACAGGTTGGGATTGACGATGATTTTAACGGCGGATTCGTTGTTGTGAATCAGACGCTCGAAGCCTTCGGAAATCAGCTCGTCCAGCTTGATGCGCTGGGTGATGAAAGGTTCGAGGTTGATTTTGCCTTCTTCCACCAGTTTGATGGTTTCGGCGTGGTCGTTGCAGTAGGCGATGGTGCCGCGCACGTCCAGCTCTTTCATCACGACGCTGTGGACGTTGATGGTGGCGGGGTGGCTCCAAATGGATACGATGACGACTTTCGCAGTCGGGCGGCAGGCTTCGACCATGGTATCCAACACTTTGTTGACGCTGGTGCATTCGAATGCGACGTCCACGCCTTCACCGTTGGTCAGTTTTTTCACTTCTTCGACGACATCGACTTCGGACGGGTCGAGGATGTAGTCGGCAACGCCGGATTCACGGGCTTTATCTTTGCGCGCTTTGCTCAATTCGGTGATGATGACTTTGATGCCTTTGGCTTTCAATACAGCGGCAAGCAGCAAACCGATCGGACCTGCGCCACCGACCAATGCGACGTCGCCTGCTTTCGCGCCGCTGCGGACATAAGCGTGATGACCGACGGACAGAGGCTCAATCAAAGCGGCTTGGTCTAACGGGATTTTGTCGGAAATCGGATGCACCCAGCGGCGTTTGACGGCGATTTTTTCGGCAAGACCGCCACCGCAGCCGCCCAAGCCGATGAAGTTCATGTCTTTGGAGAGGTGGTAGTTGCTGCCTTCGCCTGTCGGTACGTCATCGCGGATGATGTAGGGTTCGACCACGACGTGTTGTCCGACTTTGATGTCGTCCACGCCTTCGCCGACGGCATAAACCACGCCGGAGAACTCGTGTCCCATCGTTACGGGTGCGGACTCGCCGGAAATCGGGTGCGGATGGCCGCAGGGTGGGATGAAAATCGGACCTTCCATAAATTCGTGCAGGTCGGTGCCGCAGATGCCGCACCAGGCGACGTTGATGCCGACGGTGCCGGGGGCGACGGTCGGTTCTGGGATGTCTTCGATGCGGATGTCGCCTTTATCGTAAAAACGTGCTGCTTTCATTGTAACGCTCCTTGTTTTTGTGGTGGGTAGGAAAGGTCGTCTGAAAGGTCGGACGGCTTTTCAGTAAAAGCGGGAAGGATGTGTGGGGCGTGTGATGAGGATATTGTTATTTAAATGATGCGGCAGGATGGTGTTTGCGAAGGATAGGCAACACAGGCTGCGCGATATGGCTTTGATATTTCGTTATTTTACTACATTTAGATGTGAATGATGTGTCGGATTGCGTAAAAACAAAGCAGGGCTTGTCCGCGGTCAAGTTTTGGATGAAGGGGCTTGAGGTATTCGTCAAAAAGATGCTGTCGGAAGGCGGGAGGATTATTGGGGGAAAATGGAAATTGTTGACAACGCAGGTATTGCTTATTGAATTAATCAAAATTTTATTGCGAAAAATTTTGAATATTAGAAATTTAAATATATAAAAACAGTCAGAATTTAATTTTTTGAAATAAAATTGCTTAAAGATGGCGGAAAGGCTTGTTTAAAACAGGTAAAGAAGGTAATCTATGCCTCGATTTATCTGAATTTGAAAGCAATAACAATGACCCAACAATACCCTACCGACGATATTAAGATTAGAGAAGTCAAAGAGCTGCTGCCACCGATTGCCCATTTGTACGAACTGCCGATTTCTGATGAAGCGGCGGGACTGGTACACCGCACACGTCATGAAATCGCCGATTTGGTTCACGGCAAGGACAACCGCCTGCTGGTGATTATCGGTCCGTGTTCCATCCACGACCCCAAAGCCGCCTTGGAATACGCCGAACGTTTGCTGGTGTTGCGCAAGAAATATGAAAAAGAATTGTTGATTGTGATGCGCGTGTATTTTGAAAAACCGCGCACGACGGTGGGCTGGAAAGGTCTGATTAACGATCCGCACTTGGACGGTACGTTCGACATCAACTATGGCCTGCGTCAGGCGCGCAGCTTGCTGCTGACGCTGAACAATATGGGCATGCCCGCTTCGACGGAGTTCCTCGATATGATTACGCCGCAATATTACGCGGACTTGATTTCTTGGGGCGCGATTGGTGCGCGGACGACAGAAAGTCAGGTACACCGTGAGCTCGCCAGCGGCCTGTCTTGTCCGGTCGGTTTCAAAAACGGTACGGACGGTAATCTGAAAATCGCCATCGATGCGATTGGCGCGGCAAGTCATCCGCATCATTTCCTGTCTGTAACCAAAGCGGGGCATTCCGCCATTGTGCATACCGGCGGCAATCCCGACTGCCACGTTATCCTGCGTGGCGGGAAAGAGCCGAATTACAGTAGCGAACACGTCAAATCGGCGGCGGAACAATTGATAAAAGCCGGTTTGTCGCCCAAGCTGATGGTCGATTGCAGCCACGCAAACAGCCGTAAAGATTACAGACGGCAGATGGAAGTTGCCCAAGATGTTGCCGCGCAACTGGAAAACGGCGAAGACAATATTATGGGCGTGATGGTGGAAAGCCATTTGGTCGAAGGAAGACAGGACAAGCCCGAGGTTTACGGGCAAAGCATTACCGATGCCTGCATCGGCTGGGATACCACCGAAGAAATGCTCGCGATTTTGGCTGCGGCAAACCGTAAACGGGTCGCGCCTTAAATCGGTTTGTGTGGCGAAAAAGAGGTCGTCTGAAAAGTCTGTGTGTGGGTAAAAACAGACAGTTTCAGACGACCTTTTATTTAATTTGTCTGATTTATCGGATTATGGTTTTTTCTAACTGTCCGCCTGTTAAGTTATCCTAGTTTAAAATGACTTTACTTATTGGAATAAATATTAATGACTTGATGTGACATACTTTCGTCACTGAGTTAACCCACAACGGAGAACACACCATGAGCAAGTCTTTCTTGACTAAAACTTTGACCTTGATCGCCATTGCTACTTCTCTGAGTGCATGTGCGGGTATGACCCAAACACAACGCAATACTGCTACTGGCGCGGTATTGGGCGGTGTAGCGGGTAACTTGATCGGTGGCGATACCGGCTCTACTTTGGGCGGCGCTGCATTAGGCGGCGTCATCGGCAGCCAAGTCCACAGACATCGTTAATTTTTAAAACGATAAAAGCCGGTCGGACCTTAAATAGGTTCGGCCGGCTTTTTTTATTGGGCGTGATTGAATCAGAAAAATGTTTGCGCAAGGTTGGGGAGAGTTCAAAATTATGGATTGCTTTTCTGTGGGTTGGGCGAGTATGCCGGTTTGTTGTCAGGCGAACGCGTCTCCGCGCATTCTCCGCTATCAAACACCAACACCTTCTCCGGCCAGCGCAATGCCGCCAGCCTGAACTGTTCGGGACGGTATTTCTGCGGGAATTTCCTTGCCCGCCAGCTTGCGCCTATCGAGAAATCGACGCAGAACACGTTGCGCCGCGCCCCGTGCCAGACATCCGGCTGCGGCGGCAGCAACAGCCGTTCGGCGGCAACGGTGGCGGGAGACGGCTGCCAACTGCGCCAATAATGGCCGATAACGACGGGCTTATCGTCGCGGTAGTCGTCCCACCACGCGCAACGGGTCGTACCGCGCCAGCGTCCGCCGGCGTAAAACGGCTTGTCCGCCAAACGCTCCACGCCGCTGGTGAGGGCGCGTATCGGATGCAGGCGGCTGCGTTCGAGTTCGTATCGCGCCGTGGCGGGCATGGGCGGCGGCGCATGGTCGGGATTTTCCGCCTGCGGGGCGTAATGCGCCTGTTCGTAGAGGTAGTCGGGATACCAAGAGGCCGTCTGAAGGCGGTGTTTCAACTCGGCATCGAAGCGGCGGTATTGCGCGGTCAGGCTTTCGCCCTTTGCTTCTTCGAGGCGTTCAATTTGCGGCGGCAGCCAGGCGGCGTGGACGATGCGCAGGTCTTCGCGCTCCAGCAGCAGCGGCTGTTCGGCAAGCCATGCGCGCAATTCGTTTTTTTCTTTCTCTTCCACGCAATGCCACGGCGCGTAATGGGCGTCTTTTTCGGCGCGGACATCGAAAAACCAGCCGGAGCCGTCTTTCGGGTCGTCGGCAAGGATGTTCAATTCGTGGTTGCCCAAAACCATCCATGCCCATCCGCGTTCGTAAGCCTGTTTGAACCACGCCAGCATCGCGGGGCTGTCGGGGCCGCGGTCGCACAAATCGCCGACGAACACCAGCCGCCGCCCGTGCGGATGGAAACCGTCGTCGCGGTAGCCGAGCCGGTGCAGCAGCGATTGAAAGGCGGCAAATTCGCCGTGAACGTCGCCGACAATGTCCAGCGGCGTATCGGGCAGGGATTGGCGGTATTGATAGGACATGATGGTCGGAGAGGCCGTCTGAAAATTGGGATTCCCAAGTTTTCAGACGACCTCGGGCAGTTTCAAGAAGTTTTCGCGGTAGTAACGCATTTCCTCGATGCTTTCGAGAATATCGTCCAAAGCCTGATGCGAACCACGTTTCACCACGCCTTTGGCAACGGGCGGATTCCAACGCTTGGCGAGTTCTTTCAGGGTGGATACGTCCAGATTGCGGTAGTGGAAATATGCCTCGAGGCGCGGCATGTATTTGACCATGAAGCGGCGGTCTTGATGGATGGAATTGCCGCACATCGGCGTGGCTTTTTCGGGAATCCATTGCGCGATAAAGTCGAGCAGTTTTTGTTCCACTTCGGCTTCAGTGAGTTGCGATTCGCGCACGCGCTGCGTCAGCCCCGTGCGGCCGTGGGTGGCGGTGTTCCATGCGTCCATGCCGTCGAGCAGTTCGTCACTTTGGTGGACGACATAAACTTCGGACTGCGCCAAGACGTTCAAATCGGAGTCGGTGATAATCATGGCAACTTCGATGATGCGTTCGCGTTCGGGGTCAAGCCCGGTCATTTCCATGTCGAGCCAGCAGAGGTTGCTTGCGTTTTGAGTCATTTCAGACGACCTTTCGTCGGTTTAAAACAATGGGCAGTATTATAGTGGATTAACTTTAAATCAGGATAAGGCAAAGCGAGCGCGTAAATATAGTGGATTAAATTTAAATCAGGAAAAGGCGACGAAGCCGCAGACAGTACAGATAGTACGACAAGGCGAGGCAACGCCGTACTGGTTTAAAGTTAATCCACTATAAATAGTCGTCTGAAAACCAATGCGGTGGGTTTGCTCTATCGTTTCAGACGACTATTTTCATCAGGGGAGGATTCGTGGGCAAAGCCCACGCTACGGGTTGTCGCGGTTGAGTTTAAACCGTTTCAAATAATATAAGGTCGTCTGAAAACCAATGCGGCGGTTTTGCTCTATCGTTTCAGACGACTATTTTTATCAGAGGAAGATTCGCGGGCGAAGCCCACGCTACGGGTTGTCGCGGTTAAGTTTAAACCGCTTCAAATAATAAAAGGTCGTCTGAAAACCGTTTTCAGACGACCTCTTTGCCGTTTTATTTCACTTTCGATTCAAATCAGAACAAGCCGTGGATCACGCCGTCTGCGTCCACGTCGATTTTCTCGGCGGCGGGGACTTTGGGCAGACCGGGCATTTTCATCATGTTGCCGCACAGGGCGACGATGAAGCCTGCGCCGGCGGAAACGGTGATGCCGCGCACAGTGATGCGGAAGCCTTCGGGGCAGCCCAAAAGTTTGGCGTTGTCGCTCAGGGAATATTGGGTTTTCGCCATGCAGACGGGCATTTTGTCCAAGCCCAGTTTTTCCAGCGAGGCGATTTCGGCGGATGCTTCCGCGCTGAAATCGACGTCTTCCGCGCCGTACACTTTTTGGGCGATGGTGCGGATTTTGTCTTTGATGCTCAACTCGACATCGTAGGCGAAGCGGAAGTTATTGGGTTGGTTGTCGATGGCGTTGACGACCTTGCGCGCTAAATCCGCGCCGCCCGCGCCGCCTTTGCCCCACACCTCGGTCAGGGAAACTTCGACGCCGTGTTCGGCGCAGGCTTTTTCAATCATGGCCAACTCGGCATCGGAGTCGGACACGAAGCGGTTGATGGCGACGACGACGGGCAGGCCGAATACGTTTTTCAAGTTGGAAATGTGTTTCAGCAGGTTGGGCAGGCCTTTTGCCAAGGCTTCGAGGTTTTCTTCGCCGAGGTTGGCGCGTTCTACGCCGCCGTTGTATTTCAAGGCGCGGACAGTGGCGACGACGACGGCTGCGTCGGGTTTCAAACCGGCAAGGCGGCATTTGATGTCGCAGAATTTTTCCGCGCCCAAATCCGCGCCGAAGCCTGCTTCGGTTACGGCGTAATCGGCAAGGTGTTTCGCCAGTCGGGTGGCGGTAACGGAGTTGCAGCCGTGGGCGATGTTGGCGAAGGGGCCGCCGTGTACGAAGGCGGGCGTGCCTTCGATGGTTTGCACCAAGTTGGGCTTGATGGCGTCTTTGAGCAATGCCGCCATCGCGCCGTGGGCTTTCAAATCTTTGGCGTAAACAGGGCTGCCGTCTTTGGCGTAGGCGACGAGGATGTTGCCCAAACGCTCTTTCAAATCGCTGATGTCTTTGGCAAGACAGAATACCGCCATCACTTCGGAGGCGACGGTAATGTCAAAGCCGTCAGGACGCATCACGCCGTCAACAGGTTTGCCCATACCGTCGATGATGTTGCGCAACTGGCGGTCGTTCATATCGACCACGCGCCGCCACAGGACGCGTTTGGGGTCGATGTTCAATTCGTTGCCTTGGTAGATGTGGTTGTCGAGCATGGCGGCGAGCAGGTTGTTCGCCGCACCGATGGCGTGGAAGTCGCCGGTGAAGTGCAGGTTGATGTCTTCCATCGGCAAAACTTGGGCATAGCCGCCGCCCGCCGCGCCGCCCTTGACGCCGAACACAGGCCCCAAAGAAGGTTCGCGCAGGGCGATAACGGCGTCTTTGCCGATGTGGCGCAACGCGTCCGCCAAACCGATGGTCACGGTGGTTTTGCCTTCGCCCGCCGGAGTCGGGTTGATGGCGGTAACCAAAATCAGACGGCCTTGTTTTTGCGGCAGTTTGAACGCCTCGGCAGGATTGATTTTGGCTTTGTAATGGCCGTAGGGTTCGATATTGTCCACGTTCAAACCCAGCTTGGCGGCAATTTCGCCAATCGGACGCATGGTGGAAGATTGGGCGATTTCGGCATCGGTTTTGAAGCTCATGATTTTCCTTTACTGAATGGAGAAGAAAAAGAGGAGGGTCGTCTGAAAGCCCATCGGAAAGACAAACGCTGATGGATTCAAAAGAATATTAGGCATATTATAGCGTTATCTGAGAATGAATCGCAGTGAAAAATTCGATAATTCAACAAAAATACGGTTCATATTGTTGACAATCCACAAGAGAAACGGACAAACATGGGCAGCAACGCATGGCTTTTCTGGGCATTGGCATCCGCAGGCTTCGCCTCGCTGACGGCGATTTTCGCCAAAATGGGTTTGCAGGGCATCGATTCGGATTTCGCCACCTTCATCCGTACGCTGGTCATCCTCGCCGCGCTGGTCTTGTTCCTGACCTATACCGGCAAATGGCAGGGCGTGAACGGGTTCACCGGAAGAAACTGGACATTCCTGATTCTCTCCGGACTCGCCACCGGCGCATCCTGGCTCGCCTACTTCAAAGCCCTGCAACTGGGCAACGCCTCGCAAGTCGCCCCCGTCGATAAATTCAGCCTGGTTTTGGTCGCGCTGATGGCGGTGGTCTTCTTGGACGAACGCCCCAGCACGCAGGAATGGGTAGGCTTGGGACTGGTTACGGCGGGGGTGTTGACGCTGGCTTTGAAACGGTAGGGCTGAATGATTTTTCAGACGACCTTCTACGCCAAGAGGTCGTCTGAAAATATTGTGCTGCAAATAGGGCTGAAGGCTTGCCGTCATTTGCAGCGATGGTTTTGTGTATAGTGGATTAAATTTAAACCAGTACGGCGTTACCTAGCCTTAGCTCAAAGAGAACGATTCTCTAAGGTGCTGAAGCACCAAGTGAATCGGTTCCGTACTATTTGTAGTGTCTGCGGCTTCGTCGCCTTGTCCTGATTTTTGTTAATCCACTATAAAATGAATCGAGTCAAACAAAAGGTCGTCTGAAAAACAAAATGTTCAGACGACCTTTTTGTCGCTCCGTTTTCAACATTCCACAACGCGGACGGATACGGGGACGGCTTTTTTCTGTAGGGTAATGGCGAGTCCGGCAAGCGAGGTTTCTTTGTAGGTGGACTTCATGTCGCGCCCTGTTTGCAGCATGGTTTGGATGACTTCGTCGAGCGAGACTTTTTTGTCCGTGCCGTCTTCCAGCAGGGCGAGGGTGCCGAGTTTGAGGGCTTTTTCGGCGGCGATACCGTTGCGTTCGATGCAGGGGATTTGCACCAGTCCGCCGACGGGGTCGCAGGTCAGACCCAAATGGTGTTCCATCGCCATTTCGGCGGCGTTTTCCACTTGTTTGGGCGTGCCGCCGATGACTTCGGCGTATGCGCCCGCCGCCATCGAGCAGGCGACACCGACTTCGCCTTGGCAGCCGACGTCCGCGCCGGAAATGGAAGCGTTGGTTTTGTAGAGGATGCCGATGGCGCCTGCGGTGAGCAGGAAGTTTTCGACGCGTTCTTGTGTGGCGTGCGGGTTGAACTTGCGGAAGTAGTGCAGGACGGCGGGGATGATGCCGGCGGCGCCGTTGGTCGGGGCGGTCACGACGCGTCCACCGGCGGCGTTTTCTTCATTGACCGCCATGGCGTAAACCATGGGCCAAAGCTGGGTGTTGACGATTTCGGTTTCGCGCAGGGCTTTGAGTTTGGCGGCGAGTTGCGGAGCGCGGCGACGGACGTTCAAGCCGCCGGGCAGTTCGCCGTCTGCTGCCAGCCCGCGTTTGATGCAGCCTTCCATAACGTCGGCAACGCCGGCAACGCGGCGGCGGATTTCGGCTTCGCTGCAACCGGCAAGCGCGGCTTCGTTTGCCAACACGGCTTCGGAAATGTCGAGCTGGTTCATGCGGCATTGGGCGAGCAGTTCGGCGCAGCTGGTGTAGGGGTAGGGGACTTGGCGCGTTTGTTCGGCTTGTTGGTCAAACTCTTGATCGGTAACGATAAAGCCGCCGCCGACGGAGTAGTAAATTTGTTCTTTGAGTTTGCCGCTGTCTTTGCCGTAGGCGGTGAAATTCAGCCCGTTCGGGTGTTTGGGCAATACTTGGTCGCCGCGTATGTTTAGGTCGCGGTCGGGGGTGAAGCTGATTTCGTGTCCGTTGAGGCGGAGGATGTGTTGCGTGCGGATGCGTTCGAGGCGGTCGGGGATATCGGCAAGGGGGATGTCGTGCGGCAGGCTGCCTTCCAAGCCGAGCAGGAGGGCGTCGAATGTGCCGTGTCCGCGTCCTGTCAGCGCCAGCGAGCCGTAAATGTCGATGACGATGCGCTCGGTTTGCGCGTCCAGCCCTGATTGTTTGAGGTCGTCTGAAAAGGCGGCGGCGGCTTTCATGGGGCCGACGGTGTGGGAGCTGGAGGGGCCGATGCCGATTTTGAAAATGTCGAAAATGCTGATCATGATGTGTTTTCCCTCAATGTTGGCTGTTTGTGTGGCGGAATGCGGATATTGGCGCAAAAACCGGTTGGGCTGTATGTCCGCTGTTGTTGGTTTGTCGAGTGTTTTTAGAAGATTGAAAGTTTGCGTATTTTAGCCTTTTTTGTCGGACGGATGAACAAGACCGCCGTTGCGTACAAGGTCGTCTGAACGTTTCTGCTTCGGCTAATGCCGCGCACTCTCGCCGTCGCAAAAGTATACGGCATTATCCTGTTTTACAGGGTGGGCGGATAGTGGGGTGGGTGGTTTGTATAGTGGATTAAATTTAAACCAGTACGGCGTTGCCTCGCCTTGCCGTACTATTTGTACTGTCTGCGGCTTCGTCGCCTTGTCCTAGTTTAAATTTAATCCACTATAACGGATTTGTGCGGTTTGCCGAGCGTAGAAAGAATTGATGAGGTCGTCTGAAACCTTGTTTGTGCTTGAAACGGGGTAAAACAGGATTTCAGACGACCTTGTTGTATCGGCGCGTTGCACGGTTCAGCCTAATGCAAACAATTCGCGGCCGTGGGCTTTCAGCCATGTTTTGGCGGCTTGGGTGTGCGGGGTGAGGCGGTTGACGGTTGCCCAAAACTGCGGGCTGTGGTCGGGGTGGGGCAGATGGCAGAGTTCGTGGATGCAGATGTAGTCTGCGACGTAATCGGGTGCGCCGATGAGCCGCCAGTTGAGGCGGATACCGGTGGTGTGGCGGCAGACGCCCCAGAAGGTTTTGGCGTTGGAGAGGGCGGTCGCGGCGGGAATGAGGGCGGTGGCGCGGGCGTGGTGTTCGAGGCGCGGCAGCAGGTATTCGCCGGCGCGTTCGTGCAGGAAGCGGCGCAGGTGGGTCAGTTGGGCGGCGGTTTCTTTTTCGGGCAGTAGGATTTCAGACGACCTGATTTGGATGTGGCTGCCGCTGTGGACGGACAGGGTCGTCTGAACGCCTTGATACCAAATCCATTCGGGGAGGATGTCGGCGGATGCGGCGGCGGTCGGGGTTTTGGCGAGGGTGCGGCGCAACAGGGGTTCGTTGTCGGTCAGCCATTGGGCGAGAAAGCGATGGCTGACAAACGGGGGAACGTTGATGCTGACGGTATCGCGGGATACGGGGCGCAGGATGAGGTTTTTCTTGGCGCTGCGTTTGAGCCGGATTCGGATGGACTGACCGTCTGAAAGGGTGTGGGCGTAGTGTTGGGGCATGGATTGGGTTAATGCTGGGGCAAATCTGCGTTTTCAGACGACCTTTGCGACGGCAAACGGTCCTTTTCCTTCAATCAGGGGTTGTTGCGTTTCAATCCGTTTTTCGCATTCCGCCATCAATTCGGCTTCGGTGCCGCTGCCGTGGGGGATAACGGGGTGGATGACGACGGTGATGGTGCCGGGGTGTTTGAGGAAGGCGTTTTTCGGCCAAAATTCGCCGCTGTTGAGGGAGACGGGGACGATGTCCATTTCAAACATTTTCGCCATGCGCGCGCCACCGAGTTTGTAGCGGCCTTTTTCGCCGGGCGGCAGGCGTGTGCCTTCGGGGAAGATGGTGATCCAGTAGCCTTCGTTTTTGCGCGCCATGCCTTGTTCCATCAGCTGTCTGTTGGCTTCGCGGCTGTTGCTGCGGTCTATGCCTATGGTTTTGACGAGTTTCAGACCCCAGCCGAAAAAGGGGATTTTGAACAGTTCGCGTTTGGCGACGTAAACCTGCGGCGGAAAGATTTCTTGCAGGGCGAGGGTTTCCCAGCCGCTTTGGTGTTTGGCGCAGATGATGGAGGGGCGGTCGGGGATGTTTTCGGCACCGATAAGATGGTATTTGAGTCCGATGATGTGTTTGAGCGACCAATTGAGGATGCGTACCCAGATTTGCGCCATTTTGTGCGCGCCGCCTTGGACGGGCAGGGCGAGGAGCATGAAGGGGAAAAGTAAAATCAGGCTGGTGCTGAGGATGAACCAGTAGGTCAGGTTGCGGATGAGGAGCATGTTTTTACCTGTCGGATGGGTCGTCTGAAATCTTGTTCGGGCTGGAAACGGGGCAAAACATGATTTCAGACGACCTTGTGTATTTATGGGTTTGCCTGTCCGTCTGCACAGTCTTGCGCGGTTTCGTGCATGATGTATTGGGAGAAGGCGAGCAGGTTGTCGAAGATTTGGGTGTTTTCGGGCAATTCTTTTTCCTGTTGCGACAGGGTTTTCTTGCCTTTTCCGGTCAGGACGAGCGCGGTTTTGCCGCCCGCTTCGTGCATGGCTTGGAGGTCGCGCAGGCTGTCGCCGACCAGCCAGGTTTCGGCGGGGTTGGCTTTGAAGCGTTCGAGGATGTCGTAAATCATGCCGGGCTTGGGTTTGCGGCAGTCGCAGTTGTCGGCGGCGGTGTGCGGGCAGAACCAGATACCGTCGATTTCTCCGCCCGCCTGACGGACGAGGCGGTGCATTTTCGCGTGCATTTCGGTCAGGTCTTGGACGGTAAAATATTTGCGTCCGATGCCGGATTGGTTGGTAGCGACGGCGATGTTGTAGCCTGCCTGCGTCAGGAAGGCGATGGCGTCCATGCTGCCTTCGATGGGTATCCATTCGTCTACGGATTTGACGAAGTCGTCACGGTCTTGGTTGATGACGCCGTCGCGGTCGAGGATGATGAGTTTCACGGTTGCTCTCCGGCAGGGGATGCCAAATTGTTTTTCCATTGCTCAAACGCTGCTTGGAAGACGGGTTTGAGGCGTCTGTAGATTTCGGGGGTGTTGGGGACGTGGTAGAAGCCGCCGAGCGACGGGGTATCGAGGGTGCGGACGTAGTCTTCTAAAAATGCGCCGTAGCCGTCTTCTTCATTGTCGTAGTAATAGGAGGTGAATTTCTGCCCTTGTTCGGTGAAGTCGTCGGGCGTGAGCGCGCCGTCCATGTGTTTGAGCAGGAAGCGGCGGCCGCTGGTTCTGCCTTTGAGCATGTTGGCGAAATCTTCCGCACTTTCGGGGGCGGTTTGCCAAACGGGATTCGCCAGCCCTGCCTGTGCTGCCCATATCCAGTACATGCCGATATGCGTGGCGGCATTTTCGGACGGCAGGCCTTCGGGATATTCTTCGTCTAGGTGGAAGCGGATGTTGTCGTACATGGACGGTCGTGTGCTGTGATTCGGAGGGTGTTTATTGTAACGGAAAACGGGAGAGGTCGTCTGAAATCTGTTTTCAGACGACCTTCGGGGTGTCGATTTGCTTGTCAGCCTTTAAACACGGGGACGAGTTCGAGTTGGCTCAATACCTGCGCGGCGATGTTGATGACGCCGAAGAGGAAAACCCAAACCATCAGCCCGAATCCGCCGTAAATCTTGTAGTTTTTGCCTGTGCCGAATTTTTGGCGCGAACGGTAGAGCAGGATGGCGGGGATGATGCCGGTCCAAATGGTAGCCGCCAGACCGACGTAGCCGATGGCGGTAACGAAGCCGGTGGGGAACAGCAGGCAGGAAATCAGGGGCGGCAGGAAGGTGAGGGCGGCGGTTTTGGTGCGGCCGGACACGCTGTCGTTCCATTTGAAGATGTCGGCGATGTAGTCAAAGAGGCCGAGCGTTACGCCGAGGAAGGAAGTGGCAATCGCCATATAGGAGAAGAAGGTCAACACTTTGTCCATGCTGCCGGTTTGGGTGAACTTGGACAGGGCTTCGATGAGGACGGAGACTTTCCCTTCGGTGGCAATCACGGGGGCGAACTCGCTGCGCGGCAAGTTGCCTTGGATGGCGATTTGCCACAGGACGTAAATCACTAGCGCGACCAACGTACCTGCCCAAATGGATTTGGCGACTTTGCGCGCATCGCCTTTAAAGTATTTGAACAGGCTGGAGACGTTGCCGTGGAAGCCGAAGGACGTGAGGCAGACGGGCAGGGCGGTAGCGGCGTAAATCCAGTAGCTGGTACCTGCGGGGGCTTGGGTGTCGAAGAGGATGGGCAGTTTGACATCGGCAATCAGCCCGCCGGTCGCCCAGATGAAAGTCAGCACCATGCCGCCGATGAGGATGGAGGTGAAACGGTCCACTAGGCGGGCGGATGCCCATACGCAGGTAGCGAAAATCAGGAAGAAGGCGAGTTGTCCGAAGGTCAGAGGGATTTTTACACCGAACGTGCTGCCCAGTCCTTTGGCGGTCAAGTCGCCGCCAACGAAGATGTAGGCGTAGGTGAGCAGGTATAAAACGAAGGCGACAGCGATGCCGTTGATGGCGTTCCAAGTCGGGCCGAGCAGGTCTTTGACCATGGTGTCGAAGCTGGCGCCGTGCGGATAGTGGGTGTTGACTTCAAGGATCATCAGACCGCTGGAGAGCATGGAAAACCAAGTATAGAGCAACACAATCAGCGAGACTGTAAACCAAACGCCGGAGGTGGCGGTCGGGTTGGCAAGCATACCTGCGCCGATAACCGTACCGGCGATAATCATGGCGCCGCCGAAAAGCGACGGGGTTTTGACGGACATGAAATTCTCCTCGGAAAAACAGTCCGCCATTATGCCGTAAAGTGTAAGGATTGGTAAGGAGGTCGTCTGAAAACTTTGTTTCGAGCTTTTCAGGCGACCTCGTTGCATTCCGATACTCTAAATCCATTATCGCCTCGATACGACAGGATTCGTGGGCAAAGCCCACGCTACGCCGTCGAAAGCATGCAAAGTTGGGGAAACCCTTAGCGGGAGTTGTTGTGTTGGTTTGTGGGATAACAATCGTAGCGTGGGCTTTGCCTACGAGAATCTGCCTCCTCTCCCGTCTGGCGGGAGGGTTGGGGAGAGGGTGGCTCTTTGCCCTTTATTGCCGTATGTCCGCAAGCCACTCCTATCCTAGCCTTCCCCCGTCGGACGGGGGAAGGAATAAGGTTGCTGTAACTAAAAAAAGGTCGTCTGAAAACCTATTTCGAGCTTTTCAGACGACCTTTCATCTATATTTCAAACACTATCTAAATCAGCTTCTGCTGTTTCAACTCATTCTTCAGATACGCATAATAAACCGGTGCGACGATGATGCCGCCGACGCCGAAAATCCGTTCGAACACGACCATCGCCACCAGCAATTCCCACGCGCTTGATTCGATTTCCGAGCCGATGATTTTCGCGTTCAGGAAATATTCGAGCTTGTGGATGACGACTAGGAACACCAGCGAAGCGACCGCCACATATAAAGACGCGCCGAGGCTCAAGATGATAATGATGGTGTTGGAAATCAGGTTGCCCGCGACGGGAATCAGCCCGACGATGAAGGCGATGACTAACACGGTTAGTTTAAACGGCAACTCCACGCCGAAAAGCGGCAGGATTAGATAAAGGTACACGCCCGTCAGTGCGGTATCGATCAGCGAGATTTTGACCTGCGCCAGAAACACGCGCTCGAAGCTGGTTTCGAAGTTCACAATCCGCCGCACCAGTTCTGCCTTGAAGGGTGGCATTTTGCGGCGGTTTTTGCGCATGTTGAGGCGGTGGAAACTGAGCATCGCGCCGATGATGATGCCGATAAGGATGTACACGAACGAGGTGAAGCTGTTTTTGCTGATGCGCGTCAGCGCGGCGCTGTATTCTTCAATCAATTTGACCGCATAGGCTTTGATTTCGGCGGTATTGTTGGGCAGCATATTCAAAACCGACTGCGGCAGGCTGCTGCTGTTTTTCGTGTCTTCCAAAATCGCCGCCAGCTTGGTCAGCATCACGGTGATATGCCCGCCGTGAATCAGGTGGTAAATCCCTAGCGACATCAATAGGATAACCGTCAATACGATGCCTATGGTCAGCGTGGTCGAAATCAGGTTGATATTGTGCGCGTTGAGCGATTTGTGCAGAAACGTATTGCGCGCGAGCGTACGGCGGCGCAGCCAAAGAATCAGGCCGTTGGTCTTGGTGATGAAGACGTAGGTCAGGATGACGGCGAGTAAAAGGGGCAAAAAGTGGAAATACAGCACCACAAACAGGGCAAGCCCCATCAGGATGTAGGATGCATTGCGGAATCGGGAGTGTTCGAAAATCATCGGATGTAATGCCATGAAATATATAAATTTAAACAATCAAGTTATGAGGTACGATTAATAAAGCAGGACAAGGGGGTTAACCCTCCTTTTGAAACTTTATTTCAATTTCGCTCGAGCTGACTTCGGTTTACAAACAAACCGTTACAATAAAAACTCAATCGCACCAAGCAGTTATGCGATTGTCTTTACGCAAATTGCCATTTGGCATTTGACGGAATGATTTTATCAGACAAATTTCCCGAAAGGATATTACACATGAAAACATTGTCTAAATTGACCTCCCTCGTTCTTGTTTCTGCCGGCCTGATCGCTGCTCCTGTGGCTATGGCCCAACCTGCTTCCGGCAAAGCCGCTAAAGCAGAACACGTTCACAAAAAAGCCAACAAAGCTAAAAAACAAGCCAACGACCTGAAAACCGACAAAGCTGCTGAAACTGCTGCACCGGAAGCCGAAGCTGCCAGCCCGCTGACCGGTCAAGGTAAAACTACTACCGAAACTGCACCTGCCGCTGCTCAAGAACAGGCTCCTGCTGTTAAATAAGTAGGATATAGTGGACTGAATTAAAAGAGGGATTCTGTTCCCCGCGCACCGTTTTGACGGTTGTCGTCCTTTTTGAATTTAGGCCATTAGAAATCTCGCAGGCAGATGTCTGCATCTTAGGAAAAAGGTCGTCTGAAAAGATTTTCAGACGACCTTTTTCAATTCGTATCTGGTGGTTGTGGCTATATTTTCAATACGTTTGCTGCCATTTCTTTGCGTCTTCTATGTCTTGTTCGATTTGACGTTTTAATGTTTTGATATCGCTGAATTTTTGTTCGTCACGCAGCTTGTGTAGGAAGCGCACTTTCAAACGTTGACCGTAGAGATTGCCGTCGAAATCGAATAAATGGACTTCGAGTTTTTGCGAATTGTTGTTGCTGACGGTCGGGTTGAGACCGAAGCTGGCAACGCCGCGCCGTGTGCCGAATGCGCCGTCCGCTTCGACGACGAATACGCCGCGCAGGGGATAGCGGTGGGGCGGAAGTTGGATGTTGGCGGTAGGAGCGTTGATGGTTCTGCCGAGTTTTTTGCCGTGTTTGACTTTGCCGCTCAAAACATAATCGTGACCCAAAAGCTTTTTTGCGTACGCCAAGTTGCCGTCTGTCAAGGCGTTGCGCACGGCTGTGCTGCTGGTGCGGATGTCTTCGACGATGACGGAAGGTGTACGCTCGGTTTGTATATCGCTTTGCTGCTTTAATAAGTCGAAACAGCCTTCGCGTCCGGCGCCGAAGCGGAAATCATCGCCTATGAGCAGGTAGCGTGTGTTGAGTGTTTGGCGCAGCAGTTTGTCGATGAAATCCTGTGCGCTCATGTTGGCGAAGTCTTGACTGAAACGTAACACCCATACGGCGTCGATGCAGCCGGTATCGCGCAGCAGCTCGAGTTTGGTGCGCAAGGGGGCGATGCGGCATGGGGGCGTAAAGCCTGCTTTTCGGGAGAAAAATTCTTTGGGTTGAGGCTCGAAAATGACGACGATAACGGGAAGGTTGCGCGAATCGGCTTCGTTTTTGAGTTTTTGCAGAATGTGTTTGTGACCGAGGTGTACGCCGTCGAAATTACCGATGGTGACGGCCGCTCCTTGCGGAAAATCAGGTGCATTGTGCTGACCGAGTCGGATTTTCATGGGCGGTTGGTGCGAGTAGTGGAATAGTCGCGTATTGTAAACGTTATTGGTGTTTCTATAAACAGGGCGGCTAAACGGTGGTGCAGACGCATCACCATCTGCCGGCAAATATTTTTTTTGATTGCCAGAATTTCCATTTTGAAAACGGCGTGATGTGTAAAGTGCCACCGTTTTCTCCGTCGGTACTGATAGATAGTTTTTTCAGACGACCTTCAGAGACTGCCTGCCAAAGCGGGGCAAACCAGCGGGTTTCCCAACTTTCTAAAATCTCTTGGTATGTCTGAATATCGCCCGTTTGTTCCGTAATCGCCAAGTCGTCTAGAAAGATAACAGGGTTGGCAGGGCGAATACCCGATTCATCAACCGCATCCAGCCAAGCCTGAAAATCATAAGGCGCATCCAAGCTGAGGTCGTCTGAAAATTGCGCCCAGATGCTGTCGGAAGCGATTAAGTCCGCAGAACGCAGCCCCGTCAAATCTTGCCAGAGCCAAAGACCGTTGATGGTAGGGATATCGTTTTGAGTGCGGATTGTGTTGAGCGGGTGTTGGTGCAGCCACATTTGAATTTCAGTCTGCATTCCCAGCCATTGCAAAGCATCTTTTCCATTCGCTTGGTCAGCCGATCCGATTTGCCCGTAGATATCCAATACCGGCGCAATCCCCCAATCGCTTTCCGATGGCAAAGTAATCAGCCACAAATCGGGACGGACAGGCAGAAAATACCAACCTTCTTTGCTGTAAAACTCAGACAGCTCCAAACATAATTGAGCCGCTTCTTCTTGAGTGATGTGCAGATGTTCGCCGTTGACTACGCTGACTTGGTACAATCCCATTTGCTGCCATATCGGGCTGGCAAACGCAGCCGCCTGATGCGGTGAAATCCCCATCAGCTCTTTGACTTGCGCCAACAAGCTTCCCTTCCATAAATATCGGCGATAAAAATCAGACGGCTTCATTTCTTGTTTATGTAATAACCCATATCGCAAGATTTGGTTAAACGCAGGAAGCGGGAGAGGAGGAAGTGTCTCATCTTTTTGACGGTTGAGAGAGGGGAGGGCAAGCGTCAGATTCATGGCAGTCGGCAGAACGGAAAAAGCTTATTTTACGCGAGAAAATACAACATACTCAAAATAACCAATGTCATTATCAGGCAGGATGATGGATAGCGTTTTTGAGTTGGAAGTGTGCATATGTTATAATTAAGTCCGCGTAAATTTCAGAAAAAAGGGGTGTAAATCAAAAGAATAGCCCCGATAATCTTGCTCGGTTCTGAGTAAATTTGATTGTTTATTTTATTCACTTGGTATACATATTGTCTGGGAGAGACCGTAAACGCGGTTGATAAGATAAACAATTAAACTCAATAATTTCAAATGACATAATAGATGCGGTAGTAGAGTGATTATTACCGTATTGAAGGATAATGCGTGACTAAAACAACTCGATTTTCATTCATGCGCCGTTTCTGGCACAACAAACCCGTACGTTGGTCATTGTTGGGCATCCTGCTGCCTGTATCAGGAGTAATGACTGCCTATGCGGTCACTGAGCCGGTTTCCAATCCTCAAGGCATTGCGTTGGAGCGGATTTCTGAGGAATTGCCCGCCGTTTATGTTGAAACCAACAATTTCCAGTCTAGCTATTGGGCGCAGGAAGTTGTCCAACAGGGCGACTCCCTTGCGGACGTTTTGGCGCGTATGGGCGTGGCGCAGACCGACATCAAACAAATCATGGCGAAAAACAGCGCAGATCAAAATATGCAGCATTTGCGCGCCAACCAATCCGTCAACATCCGTATCGATTCATCAGGTCAGGTAACCGATGTGCAATTCTTTACCGATGAAGAGTTGGAGCGAAACCTTGTCGCGCTGGAAAAAGTCAAAGGCAAATGGCAGTTGTCTACTTCTGAAGTAGACATGAAAATCATGCCGACTTTGCGCTCTATTGTTGTGCGAACTTCCGCACGCGGCGCGATGGCACAGGCCGAAATACCTGTCGAAATCCGCGAATCACTCAGCGAAATTTTCTCTGACGTACTGAGCTTGGAAGAATTGCAGGAAGGCGATGTCGTGCGTCTTCTGTACAACAATATGTATTTCCGCGGCCAGCAAATGGGTACCGGCGATATTCTGGCGGCTGAGATTGTCAAAGGCGGAAAAACTTATCAAGCTTATTATTACAGCCAAGGCAAAGGCGACGAAGAGAGCGGCAGCTATTATGATCAAAACGGTAAATCCCTCCAGCAAAAAGAGGGATTCAACATTGAGCCGGTTGTCTATACCCGTATTTCCTCGCCGTTCGGCTACCGAGTTCACCCCGTTTTGCATACCGTCCGTATGCATACAGGTATTGACTATGCCGCACCAACAGGCACACCGATTAAAGCCTCTGCCGACGGTGTGATTACCTTCAAAGGCTGGAAAGGCGGTTATGGTAATACCGTCATGATTAGACACTCTAATGGCGTCGAGACACTTTATGGCCACATGAGTGCATTTACGCCGGCGGAAGGTAATGTCCGGGCAGGCGAAGTGATCGGCTTCGTCGGTACAAGCGGACGCTCGACCGGCCCACACCTTCACTACGAAGCACGCGTGAACGGTCAGCCGGTCAATCCGACGACAGTTGCATTGCCGACTCCGAAACTGACGCCTACCAATATGGCAGCGTTCCGCCAACAGCAGAAAACTGCCAATACCATGCTTGCCGCAATACGCGGTTTGCCGGTATCCGTTGCACAGTTGGACTGATGGGATTTGCTTGAAAAAAGGTCGTCTGAAAAATTTCAGACGACCTTTTTTGATGTTTGGTGGAATTGATACGGACTATCTGCATCAACATTTTTACAACTTGCTTTTGCCCCATGCTTGATATTGCTGGGGGGTGGATAAATAAATGTATTCGATGGAAAAATCCGCTATAATTCGCACCCATTACGTTTTAAGAAACAGCGTTCCCTGAAAACAACATTGGAGAGGCTCATTCTCGAAAACAATCGTTTTTTCATCAAACAGCTTGAATGAATGCTGCTTTTTATGGTATAAATCACGTTTTACTATTTTAGAAGTTTGGAGACTAACCATGGCACGAGTTTGCAAAGTGACCGGTAAGCGCCCGATGTCTGGCAACAACGTATCACACGCCAACAACAAAACCAAACGTCGTTTTTTGCCTAACTTGCAATCACGTCGTTTCTGGGTAGAAAGTGAAAACCGCTGGGTTCGCCTGCGCGTTTCTAACGCTGCATTGCGTACCATTGATAAAGTAGGCATTGATGTCGTATTGGCTGATTTGCGTGCTCGCGGCGAAGCTTAATTTAAACTGTTAATTAAGGATTACTGCAATGCGCGATAAAATCAAACTGGAGTCAAGTGCAGGTACTGGTCACTTCTACACCACTACCAAAAACAAACGCACTATGCCCGGCAAATTGGAAATCAAAAAATTTGACCCTGTTGCCCGTAAACACGTTATCTACAAAGAAACCAAATTGAAATAATCCGGTTTCTGAAAAACTAAAAAACCTCTGTCTGACAGAGGTTTTTTTCTTGGTTTCTTATATTTGATTCAAGTAAAAGCCGAAATCGGTGATCCAGCGGATGGTTTAGGCCGATTTGTTCATGTTTCCAAAGTATGCCTTAAACCAAGTTAGAATCTAGTTTCTGTTTTCAGACGACCTATTTGGCTTGCAGGGCCGGTATTTTCTTTCTTCTGTCCACCGCGTTTCAAATGCTTTTGATAAGCGGCGACATAGCCTGCTTTGGGGAGTCCTGCCAAGACGCCGATATGGGCTGCGGCGGATTTTGCCAAAGGTTCGAGCGTGTAGCCGCCTTCCAGTACGGAGACGATTCTGCCGGGGCAGCTTGGAGCGGCTTGGATGATTTTGTGTGTCAACCAAGCGAAATCGGCTTCGTGCAGGTTCAGACGACCTGTTTCGTCTTGTTTGTGTCCGTCGAAACCTGCGGACAGGAAGACCAGTTCGGGTTTGAATGAGGTCAGTTTGTTCAACCATTTTTCGCGTACGGTAGTGCGGAAGACGCGGCTGCCGGTGTTGGAAGCGAAAGGCAGGTGCAACATATTGGCGCCGTTGGCGGAATGGTTGGTTTCGGGAAATGGGAAGAGGTCGGTTTCAAAAAGGTTCATAAACAGGACGCGCGGGTCATCTTTGAAGATTTCCGCTGTGCCGTCGCCGTAATGGACGTCAAAGTCGATGATAGCGATGCGTTGGAGTCGATATTCGGCGATGGCGTGCATGACGCCTGCGGCGACGTTGTTTAATAGGCAGAAACCGCCGGCTTTATCGCTGTGCGCGTGATGTCCGGGTGGGCGGACGGCGCAAAAGGCGTGCCATGCTTTCTTATTCATCACCATATCCACCGCCTGAACGACAGCACCTGCGGCGTGACGGGCAGCTTTGAGCGAACCATGACTCATGACGGTGTCGCCGTCGAGACGGTAGATTTTGTCCGGCTGGGGCAGGCAGGCTTCGAGAGAGCGCAGGTATTTGCGCGGATGAACCAAGGCGAGGCGGGCATCGCTGATTTCTTCGGCTTCGGCAGTTTGCAGATGCCGCCAAATATCCTGACGTTTGAGTTCTGCCTCGATAACGGCAGTGCGTTCGGGTGAGTCAGGGTGTCCCGCGCCGGGTTGGTGTTGCGCAAAAACGGGATGAGAAATCCAGACCGTACGCGCATTTTTACCCAAGAGGCGGCGTAGGAGCGTACGCAGTCGTCGAATGAGTTTTTTCATGAGGAAAAGGGCGCGGGGCCTGTCGTTGGTGGGAAGAAGTCAGGTTTTAAATGTCCTTGAAACTTCATTTTCAGACGACCTGACATGATAAATATGGTTAATAAATAGGGAAAGGCTTGGAAATTTTTCAGACGACCTTTAGAATAGCTTAATTTTGCGGCCGTACCAATGCTTTTTTCTGCCGCAAGCGGTGTTTTACTTAATTTTAATCTCTTAGAAAACGGACGAATTATGAATCAAACTGTGGCCCAATTTGCCCCTTTAGTGCTGATTATGGTGGTGTTCTACTTCCTGATCATGCGTCCCCAACAAAAGAAATTCAAAGCACACCAAGCCATGCTTGCCGATCTGAAAGTCGGTGATAAGGTTGTTTTGGCAGCAGGCTTCAAAGGCCGTGTTACCAAAGTTGGCGAACAGTTTTTCACTGTGGACATCGGTCAAGGTGCAAAAATCGAAGTCGAAGTGGAACGTAACGCGATTGCCGCCAAAGCCGAGTAATCCGTATTTTTGCCAAGAGCCGCCTCGGAAAGCTGAGAGCGGCTGTTTGTCTTCATAATAAATCGAAGGTTTACCATGAACCGTTATCCTTTATGGAAATACCTGCTGATTGCGTGCTCGATTTTGGTTGCCGTAGTGTATTCGCTGCCCAACCTTTTCGGTGAGACGCCCGCAGTACAGGTATCAACCAACCGACAAGCCATCGTTATCAACGAACAGACCCAGTCCAAAGTCGATGCCGCGCTGAAACAGGCAGGTATTCAGACTGACGGGATGTTTGTTGCAAACAACTCGCTGAAAGTGCGTTTCAAAGATACCGAAACCCAGCTTAAAGCCCGCGACGTTATCGAAAACACTTTGGGCGATGGCTATATCACCGCGCTCAACCTGTTGGCGGACAGTCCCGAATGGATGGCCAAAATCGGCGCCAACCCGATGTTCTTGGGCTTGGACTTGCGCGGCGGCGTACATTTCACCATGCAGGTGGACATGAAAGCTGCGATGCAGAAAACGTTTGAACGTTATTCGGGCGACATCCGCCGTGAAATGCGTCGTGAAAAAATCCGTACCGGTACCGTCCGTCAGATTGAAAACGGTCTGATTGTTCCGATGCAGGACACTGCCGACGTACAAAAAGCCATGCCTAAGCTGCGTCAGCTTTTCCCTGAGGCAAATTTGAACGCTGATGGCAATAACATCACGCTGACATTATCCGAAGAAGCGATTAATAAAGTACGCTCTGATGCGGTGAAACAAAACATCACCACCTTGCATAACCGTGTCAACGAGCTGGGCGTGGCTGAACCTGTCATCCAGCAATCCGGCCTCGACCGCATCGTCGTGCAGCTGCCGGGTGTGCAAGATACTGCTAAAGCAAAAGATATTATCGGCCGTACCGCGACTTTGGAAGTGCGTATGGTAGAAGACGACCCTGTCAAAGTGCGCGAGGCTTTGGAAGGCAATGTTCCGAGCGGTTTCGAGCTGTTGTCCAGTAGTGGTGATCATCCACAAACCTTGCTGATCAACAAACAAGTTGAACTGACCGGTGACAATATTAACGACGCACAACCAAGTTTCGACCAAATGGGTGCTCCAGCAGTCAGTCTGAGCTTGGATAGCGCAGGCGGCAGTATTTTTGGTGAATTGACCGCCGCCAACGTCGGCAAACGCATGGCGATGGTGTTGATCGATCAAGGCAAATCCGAAGTGGTTACCGCACCGGTTATCCGCTCAGCTATTACCGGCGGACGCGTGGAAATTTCCGGCAGCATGACGCAGGCGGAAGCCAATGATACTTCTTTGTTGCTGCGTGCAGGTTCTCTCGCTGCACCGATGCAAATCGTGGAAGAGCGCACCATCGGCCCGTCTTTGGGTAAAGAAAACATTGAAAAAGGTTTCAATTCCACCTTGTGGGGCTTTGCTGCCGTTGCGTTGTTTATGGTGGTTTACTACCGCTTGATGGGCTTTTTCTCGACCATCGCCCTGAGTACCAATATTTTGTTCTTAGTCGGTATATTGTCTGCCATGCAGGCAACGTTGACGCTGCCCGGTATTGCCGCATTGGCGTTGACGTTGGGTATGGCGATTGACTCCAACGTATTGATTAACGAACGTATCCGCGAAGAGTTGCGCGAAGGCGTGCCGCCGCAACAGGCAATCAACCTCGGTTTCCAACACGCATGGGCAACCATTGTCGACTCCAACCTGACCTCGCTGATTGCCGGTATCGCCCTGTTGGTATTCGGCTCCGGTCCGGTTCGCGGTTTTGCCGTCGTACACTGTCTGGGTATCCTGACTTCGATGTACTCATCCGTCGTCGTCTTCCGCGCCTTGGTTAACTTATGGTACGGACGCCGCCGCAAATTGCAGAATATTTCCATCGGCGCAGTATGGAAACCCAAAGCCGAAACAGTGGCAGGCAAGGAGTAAGACATGGAACTCTTTAAAATCAAACGCGACATCCCGTTTATGAACTACGGCAAACTGACGACCTTTATTTCGTTGGTAACCTTCATTGCCGCCGTATTCTTCCTCATTACCAAAGGTTTGAACTTCTCCGTCGAATTTACCGGCGGTACCGTGATGGAAGTGCAATATCAGCAGGGCGTGGACGTCAATAAAACCCGTGAAAAACTCGATACCCTGAAAATGGGCGATGTTCAAGTTCAGGCGTTGGGTACGAACAAACACATTATGATTCGCCTGCCCAATAAAGAAGGCGTAACTTCAGCGCAGCTTTCCAATCAGGTTATGGACTTGTTGAAAAAAGAGCAGCCTGACGTTACCCTGCGCCAAGTCGAATTTATCGGCCCGCAGGTCGGTGAAGAGTTGGTAACCAACGGTCTGATGGCATTGGGCTTTGTCGTGGCGGGTATCATCGTTTACCTGTCGATGCGCTTTGAGTGGCGTTTTGCCGTATCCGCCATCATTGCGAATATGCACGACATCGTGATTATTTTAGGCTGCTTTGCCTTCTTCCAATGGGAATTTTCACTGACCGTACTGGCGGGTATCCTTGCCGTATTGGGTTATTCCGTGAACGAATCCGTCGTCGTCTTCGACCGTATCCGTGAGAACTTCCGTAAACCAAGTATGCGCGGACACACCGTTCCGCAAGTCATCGATAATGCGATTACCGCCACCATGAGCCGTACCATCATTACCCACGGCTCGACCGAAGCAATGGTCGTTTCCATGCTGGTGTTCGGCGGCGCAGCGTTGCACGGTTTCTCAATGGCATTGACTATCGGCATCGTGTTCGGTATTTACTCTTCGGTATTGGTAGCCAGTCCGCTCTTGCTGATGTTCGGCTTAAGCCGCGACAATATCGCGAAGGAAGTGAAGAAGAAAGAAGAAGTCGTGGTCTGATTTTTTCATGATCGCGATTTGAAGAGGTCGTCTGAAAACTGGGAAAGTTTTCAGACGACCTTTTTGTTGCGTCATCAAACATGGCATTCAAACCGGCTTTGTGCTATATATAATGGATTAACTTTAAACCAGTACGGCGTTGCCTTGCCTTGCCTTGCCTTGCCTTGCCTTGCCGTACTATCTGTACTGTCTGCGGCTTCGTCGCCTTGTCCTGATTTAAATTTAATCCACTATAGAGGGTTCGTTTTGAACGGATAGACCTTGTTCTTGCCAGCCTGAAGAGAATCGCTTGCTAAGCGTTTAAGCGTTGGTAAATCGGTTTGCACCATCTGTCGCAGTATTTTCCGCATACAGTCAGTATCGATTGGATGGTTTGATAAGGAATCCTGTTCAAGATGAATCCGATGTTTCAAATGAATTGAAAGATAAAATATGGATGCTTTACAACTTTTGACCACACGTCGCTCGTCTAAAAAACTTACCGCCCCCGCGCCGAATGCGGAACAGCTCGAATATATGCTGCAAGCGGCTACGCAGGTTCCCGACCATGGCAATATGCGTCCGTTTCGTTTTACCGTCATTCAAAGCGAGGCAGGCTTGCAACGTTTCCGCGAATTGTTGCGTCAAACGGTTACCGAGTTGAACTTTGGCGATGATGCGATGAAAAAAGCCGAGAAAGTCGGCAATATGGCGCCTATGGTGATCGGCGTGACTTTTGCGCCCAACCGAGAAGTGGCGAAACCTAAGCCAGAGTGGGAGCAAATGTTGAGTGCGGGCTGCGCCGCTTACGGGTTGCAGCTTGCCGCGTCCGCGCAAGGCTTTGACAATGTGTGGATTACCGGAATGTGGGTCAACAGCCCGCTTTTGCGCGAAGCGTTTGATTGTGAAGACAAAGATAAAATCATCGGGCTGATGATGGTCGGTTCGCCGACCGAAGCGGGTAGTGGTGCAAAAAATACCGATTTGGGGCAGTTCGTGACGGTTTGGTAAACAGTCCGAAAAATAGGCTTAAACGTAAGCATTTGTTTTGAAAAGTCAATTGGCTATATAAAAGGTCGTCTGAAAACAGAAAATCCGTTTTCAGACGACCTTTTGTTGTGAATGATCCGTTGATGACAAACATCAAGCCGGATTCATTAAGCTTTCGATTTCCTGTAAGGAAATGTCGGGCGTTGCGCCGTGTCTGGAGGCGACTAGGGCGCCGAGTGCGCAGGCGAAGGTAATGGCTTCTTGCGGCTCGGCATTGTTGAGCAGTTTGTAAGTCAGTCCTGCCAAGAAGCTGTCGCCGGAGCCGACTGTATCGGCAACTTTGATGCGGAAGCCGCAGTGGCGGTAGAGTTCGCCATCTTTGTATAAAACCGCGCCGTGTCCGCCCAAAGTCACGCAGATGATTTTTGCGCCGGTTAGTTGGGTGAGGTAAGTAATGTTTTGTTCGATGCTGTGGTAGGGCGAGCCGTAAACTGCGGACAGTTCGTACAATTCGTCGTCATTGAGTTTGAGCATATCCGCACGCTTCATGGTGGCAAGCAGGCGGTCGGTATCGTAGTGGGGTTTGCGCAGGTTGACGTCGAAGATTTTGAATTTGGCTTTTTCCATCAGTTTGTCTAATGCCGCACGGGAAATCTCGTCGCGGGTGGCAAGGCTGCCGAATACGAAGGCATCGGATTCGGCGACACGCTGCAAGGCGGCATCTTCGACGATGATGCGGTCCCAAGCGCAGGGATACACGATTTCGTATGACGCGCTGCCGCATTTGTCCAAGATGACTTTGACAAGGCTGGTATCACATTCTTTGCACACTTGCAGCAGGTCGGTATTGACGTTTTTCGCTTTGATTTGTCGCAGCAGCTCTTCTCCGTCGGCATCATCGCCGCGACGGCTGATGATGGCGGTATCGACTCCGAAGGATTGCAAACGGACCAAAACGTTCAGCGGCGCACCGCCCAACACTTTGCCGCTTGGAAAATCGTCCCACAACACTTCGCCGAAACTGGTTACTTTCATTTTAGGCCTTCCTTGCTTTGAGTTGATTGGCTGGAACTGCTGCGCTGCGTACGGTTTACCCATCATTTATTTGTAGTAAAACTCCAATACTTAGGCGCGTAAGCATTATGTTTTAAAATCTACCGACTGACAAGCAATCGCGGGTTTATCTGTCAGGAAGTTTGATTCATCACAAATTGCGTCTAAAGTGTTTGAATAGAAGGGTGATTTTTGATTTTGTTTTCTTTCGGTTGGCTGGTTTTGATCATGCGGATAAAGCTGCTTTTTTGAAATTTAAATACAAGTTGTGCGGGTGAGCTATCATCGGAAACGGATAATATTTCAAATTAATGCACAATTATCTGCCCTAAATAAAAGGTCGTCTGAAACCCGATTTTCGGTTTCAGACGACCTTTGCTTGTATAAACCTTAAGCGGCTTCCCAATAGTCGATGTAAAGCTGCAATTCCATCTGATTGCGCCACTCGTTTGCCACGGGGCGGTAAACCGTGCGGATGTATTCGGGGATGTCTTCGCTGCACCGCCAGAACATGGCTTCAAATTCGTAGCCATCTTTTTGCAGCCAGACTTTTTTGTGTTTACCCTCCGCGCCCAAAGGCTGCTGGCGGATGACGTGAAACTCGTCGGTAAAGCTCGGCGGCGCGAAGCCTTGTCCCCAAACGTGGCGGGCGAGGTTTTGCGCCTGTTCCAGCGTGATGTCGCAGGCTTTCAGGCTGCCGTCGGTGATGAAAGTTTGCGACAAATCGTCTTCGCACACCATTTCGCGCACGGCTTCTTCAAAGGCCGTCTGAAACGCGGGAATGTTGTGTTCGAGTATGCTCAAGCCCGCCGCCATCGCGTGTCCGCCGAATTTTAAAATCAAATCGGGGTGGCGTTTGGACACCAAATCCAAAGCGTCGCGCAGGTGCAGATTGGGAATGGAACGCCCCGAACCGCGCACTTCGCCGTTGTCCGCGGGGGCGAACACGATGGTCGGGCGGTAGAAGCGGTCTTTGAGGCGGCTGGCGACGATGCCGACCACGCCTTGATGAAAGTCGTCGCGGTAGGCGACTAGGGTCGTCTGACCTGAAGGGAGTGTTTCGGGAAAGGCGTTCAGCGCGTCTTGCAGCATGGATTGCTCAATTTCGCGGCGTTCGATATTGAGGTCGTTCAACTGCGCCGCCAATGTCTGCGCTTCTGCGTCGTCGCGCGCCAACAGGCAGGCGATGCCGACCGACATATCGTCGAGCCGTCCGGCGGCGTTGATGCGCGGACCCAGTGCGAAACCCATATCGAAAGGCTGCGCTTTGCGCCAGTCGCGCCGCGCCACTTCAAACAAGGCGCGGATGCCGGGCCGCATTTTGCCGGAACGCATCCGTTTCAAACCTTGCGACACGAGGATACGGTTGTTGTGGTCGAGGGGAACGACGTCGGCGACGGTGCCGAGTGCGACCAAATCCAAAAGTTCGCCCAGATTCGGTTCTCTGAGGTCGTCTGAAAAATAATCGCGGTGGCGCAATTCGGCACGCAACGCCATCAACACATAAAAAATCACGCCCACGCCTGCCAGACTTTTGCTGGGAAAGCCGCAGCCTTTTTGGTTCGGATTGACGATGATGCAGTCGGGTACGGTTTCGGCGGGTAGGTGGTGGTCGGTTACGATGACGGCCAAACCCAATTCCTGCGCCCGCGCCACGCCCGCGATGCTGGCGATGCCGTTATCGACCGTAACCAGCAAATCCACGCCTTGCGCGGCGGCGATTTCGGCAAGTTCGGGCGTCAAGCCGTAGCCGTGTTCGAAGCGGTTGGGTACGAGGAAATCCACCGCCGCGCCCATCGCCGCCAAGCCGCTCATGCCGACGGAACACGCGGTCGCGCCGTCTGCATCGTAGTCGGCGACAATCAGGATTTTTTCCTTGCGCTCGATGGTATCCGCCAAACGGCGGGCGGCGGCTTCGCAATGCGTCAGCAATTGATAAGGCAGAAGGCCGGCGAGTTTGTCGTCCAATTCGGCGGGACTCTGCACGTCGCGCGAGGCGCACAGCCGGGCGATTAAAGGGTCGGCGCCGGCGGTGAGCAAGTCATCGAGGATGTTTTGGTTGACGGGTCGGGTTTGGATTTTGACGGGCATGGTGTGTGGAAATATGTTTGATGTATTCAAGGACGGAAAGGTCGTCTGAAAACGGGCGTAACGGGTTTGTTAAAAGCTTGGGGTAAAGCTGGGACCTGTCATCATGGCAGGAATGAACAGTACCGGGGTAAGGGCGTCAACGGTGAGCGTCAGCGGTGTCAGCAACAGAGTACCTACTACTTTCACCGGACTGGTGTATACGCGAGAAGTGGTATAGCCGATGGAGACAGGAATGCTTTGTTCAAATTTGTAGTCGGCGGGCAGGTTTTTCGGGGTGGCGTAGTATTTGCCTTTGGCGTGAACACAGCGGTGGTAGACAGTGTTGTTTTTACCTTTGCCGGTTTCAAATGACAGGTTTTTCAGTTTGGCGATTTCGTCAGCTTTTTGAGTGTCGTAGCGTAGGCAGAAATCGGTGGTGAAATCAGCTTCTTTTTCATTGTTGACCACAACAGGCAGGGCTTTGAGGTCTTTTTTATATTTTTTGGCATCGGCAATTTGGAATTTTTTGTCGAGTTTGACATTAAGGATAGGCGTCAGGTCTTTTGAATCTTTGGCATTAATGACGAACCAGTATTTTTCGCCCATCATGATGATGCTGCCTTTTTCAAGTTGGTCATTGTCTTTGTTGACGATGCCGAAAGAGTGTACTTGGTCGGAAGTAATCGGATGAAAAGTGATTTTTTCTACTTTTTTATCCTCTTCCCACAGTTCTTGAGTCATACAGCCGTTTAATGATAAGGCAAGGAGGGCAGTGAGGGTAAGGCGAAGTTTCATAAGAGTAGTCCTTGAAAAGGTTGGTTTGTTTTATTGTTAAAGGGATGTCTGAAAAATGACGATATATTTTAATAAGATTATATGAAATTTGAAAAGGTCGTCTGAAAACGGGGCGGTGGGATTTACAGAACCCCCAACCCGTTTTCAGACGACCTCGATATTTATTCTGCCCAATCCTGCGTTTCTTCCGAATCGCTCTGATCGCCTTCCATGACGGATTTGATTTCTTGGAAGAGGGCGCGGAAGTTTTTCGGCGGTTTGTTTTGTTCCTGCTCTTTTTTCGTGTTGCGGATTAAGGTGCGCAATTTGCCTGCATCGGCATGGGGGAAGTCCGCCATAAACTGGGTAAGCGCGTTGTCGTCTGCCAAGAGGCGCGTGCGGGCTTGTTCGACGCGTTGCAAGAAGGCGTTGTGTGCGGTATTTTCGCCGCGCAGTTTGGCGAGGAAGGCTTCGATGGGCGCGGGGTCGGTGTCGCGCATCAGCCTGCCGATGAATTGGCTTTGGCGTTTGAGCGCGCCGTTGGACGTGATTTTTTTGTAGGTAACGACGGCTTCGTACAAATCTTCGTCCAAGCCGATTTTTTTCAGCGTATCGGTTGAGAGTTTGGTCAACTCCATGCCCAAAGCCTGCAAATCGTTCATTTGCTTTTTCATTTGGGTTTTGCTGACCCATTCGTCTTCGTTTTCAAACATTTTGATAAACCTTTAATTTTGTTTCGGGTATTTTAGCACGTTCGGGCAGGTTTCACGTCAACGCCCTGTTGAAACGGCGTTTTCAGACGATCTTTTATAGTGGATTAAATTTAAACCAGTACGGCGTTGCCTCGCCTTGCCGTACTATTTGTACTGTCTGCGGCTTCGTCGCCTTGTCCTGATTTAAATTTAATCCACTATATCTTCTGTGGCGGTATTTTTGCCGAGGTCGTCTGAAAACGGTTAAAATGCCGCAAACCTCTGTCAGGAAACCTTTTATGCTGTTTAACCACACCGCCTCCGAGCTGACCGGCTTATGCGGACACGCCTTGGATTTGGCAAAAAACATGGGCGCGGCGGCTGCCGAAGCCGACTTTAGCGAATCCATCGGACAAAGCGTCAGCGTACGGCTGGGCGAAATCGAACAAATCGAATTCCAGCAAGACAAATCGTTGGATATTACCGTGTACGTCGGCAAACGCAAAGGACGTGCCAGCACCGCCGACTTCTCCGAAAAAGCCCTGCAAGACACCGTCAAAGCCGCCATCGACATCGCCCGCTACACTGCCGAAGACGATTGCGCAGGTCTGGCAGATGCTTCGCTTATGGCGCAACACGTCGGCGAACTCGACCGTTACCACGAATGGGATTTAAGCACGGAAGCCGCCATCGAGTTGGCAAAACAATGCGAACAAGCCGCCCTGAGCGCGGATGAACGCATCGAAAATTCCGAAGGCGCAGGCGTTCAGACCGGACATTACCAATACGTTTACGGCAACACCCACGGCTTCACCGCCCACCAACAAGGCACGCGCCACAGCATTTCGTGCAGCATCGTCGCCGCCGACGAAAACGGTATGCAGCGCGACTACTGGTACGACGCAGCCTGCCGCCATCAAGACATGGACAGCCCCGAGCAAATCGGCAAAACCGCCGCCGAGCGCACCTTGCGTCGTCTGAACAGCCGCAGCATCCCGACAGGCAGCTATCCCGTCCTCTTCGATACCACCGTCGCAGGCGGCCTTATCGGACACCTCGTCGGCGCACTCAGCGGCGGCGCGCTCTACCGCCAAAGCAGTTTCCTGATTGACAGCATAGGCAGAAAAGTCCTGCCCGACTTCCTCAGCCTGCGCGAAGAACCGCACATTCCCCGCGCCTTCGGCAGCACTTATTTCGACTCCGAAGGCGTCGCCACGCAGCCGCGTTTCGTTATCCGCGACGGCATCGTCGAAGGTTATTTCCTCAGCAGTTACAGCGCAAGAAAACTCGGTATGCAGACCACGGGCAACGCCGGCGGCGCACACAACCTTTATTTGAACCATACGCACGAAACGCAGTCCGACCTGCTGAAAGAAATGGGCACGGGATTGTTGGTTACCGAACTGATGGGTCAGGGCGTGAACACCATCACGGGCGACTATTCGCGCGGCGCGGCGGGTTTTTGGGTGGAAAACGGCATCATCAGCCACCCCGTCCAAGAAATCACCATCGCCGGCCGCTTGCAGGATATGTACCTTGGCATCGTCGGCACTGCCAACGACGCGCTGCGCCGCTCTTCCAACAAAATCGGTTCGGTGCTGATTGAGAGTATGACCGTGGCGGGGGAGTAGTTTCTAGGGCGGCAAGGTCGTCTGAAAACCACAGTCTTGATAAAACAAAGCCTGAAGGCGGGATTTAATCGTGCAAAACCGTCCAAATTGTGGCATAATCCGCCCGTCTTTACAAAAAGACTTCAGGAGTTTGAACGGGTTTCCTGCTCGTCAAACTTGTCCGAACCCGAGTTTTAACAAATGACGGTTCTTTTATTTTTCGGAGTTATCCATCATGGCATTGACCGTAGAACAAAAAGCACAAATTGTTAAAGATTTCCAACGTAAAGAAGGCGATACCGGTTCTTCTGAAGTACAAGTCGCTCTGTTGACTTTCCGTATCAACGACCTGACTCCCCACTTCAAAGCCAACCCTAAAGACCACCACAGCCGTCGCGGCCTGTTGAAAATGGTCAGCCAACGTCGCCGTCTGTTGTCTTACTTGCGCCGTACTCAACCTGATACATACCGCACCCTGATCACCCGCTTGGGTCTGCGCAAATAATTGCTGCTTTACCGGACACCGCTTGCGAAAGCGGTGTTTTTTCATATGGGTTGACGATAAATTATAAAAACAATAGCGCAGGTTTATCGGGGTCGTCTGAAAACATATCCGTGTCTCAAACAACATCGTTTCAGGATAAATAATGAATCAAAATCTGACCAACCTGTTCGCCAAATATCAAAATAACTTGGCTTTCTCCTCGCATCCCCGTATTGCTTCCGTGCATGATGTGGGTACTATGGATGAAACCTTGCTGAATTTGGCAGTCATCAATCAAGCTCGCGAAGATGTTCTATTGCTGATTCAACATGGCGCGGATGTCAACAAACAGGGCGAAATGGGTTTTACGCCCATCCAAAACGCCTGTTTCAACGGCAATGTGGCGATACTTGAAATACTTTTGGCAAACGGTGCCAACCCGAACATCAAAAATGAATTGGGCAATCAAGCAGAAGATTTTGTCACTGACGAGCGGCATGGAAAAAAGAAAGCAAAAGAAATGATGGCATTGTTGAAATACTATAAAAATCATCACTCAAAATGAAACATACGGATCAAAATTTCAGCCGGTGTTTGCCCGACTCGATTTGTTTTCTCTAACTTTTTTGAACAAATAACATGAATATTTACGACTTCACATTAAACGATGCGCAGGGCAATCCGGTTTCCCTGAGTGTTTACCGAGGAAAGGTGCTGCTGATTGTTAACACCGCGACGCGCTGCGGATTGACGCCGCAATATACGGCATTGCAGCAGCTTTATGAACGTTACAGCGGGCAAGGTTTGGAGATATTGGATTTCCCTTGCAACCAATTTCGCGGACAGACGCCGGAGAGCAGTCGGGAAATTGCTTCCGTCTGTCAGACAAAATTTGGTACAGCGTTCAAAATTTTTGAAAAAATCGACGTAAACGGCGCATCCGCATCGCCGCTTTATGCGTATTTAAAAGCGCAACAGCCGCAGGATAGGGGCGGGCATATGTTGAAAGAAGCGGTGTTGCGGTTGGCGGCATGGGGCAGCAAGCATCAGGCAAGCGATATCCGCTGGAACTTCACCAAATTCCTGATTAATCGGCAAGGCGAAGTGACGGCACGGTTTGCGCCCAGCGTGACGCCGGAAGAAATCGAAAACGATATCAAGAAGTTGCTATGAGCGTGTATGCCGTTTCAGACGACCTCGTCTGAAAAAATGTGCCGAAACCTTACGGTTTTTCACATTCGCCCGCCTTGAAAGTAGGGCGCATTATCTTTATGTTAAGGGAAGCCGATTGTTTGGCAAGAACAAAATGTCGGTTGGTTATATCTAATAAGATTCAATAAGATATATTGAAATTGCGACTAATACGTGTCGGCTTGCGCGGCATGAAGCGGGTTTGGAATTTAAAGGATCAGAAATGCAGTATTTCGGTGTGGGTTTCTTAATATTATTGTTTTTGGAAATTATGTCCATCGTTTGGGTGGCAGATTGGTTGGGTGGCGGATTCACTTTCCTGCTGATGATTGCCAGCTTTATCGGCGGCACGATGATGCTGCGCCATACTGGGCTGTCCGGCATTTTGCTGGCGGGTGCGGCCATCCGCAGCGGGGACAATATTTCCATGTATCAGATGTTGTGGCCGATACGTTATACCGTCGCCGGGATTTTACTGCTCAGTCCGGGTTTTGTGTCCACCATTATCGCCTTGCTGCTGCTTTTGCCGATTAAAGGTCGGCCTGTGGCCCAAATGAATACGCAGTCATTCCGTCAGCAAACCTTTACGCACCGTGGTGAAGATGACGGCGATATCATCGAAGGCGAATATACGGTAACCCGCGCCGATCCTCAAGCCAAACACCAAGAATATATCGAACACAAACGCGATTAAAGGGTGGAAAATCGGCATGGCGGCAGCAGTCTGACTGCCCGGTTTTGGAAAGGTCGTCTGAAAAGATTTTCAGACGACCTTTTATCTATATGAAAAAATGACTGAAAATGTCATGCAGTTTCGCCCGAAACAGACAGTCAATGCTATACTTGCCAACTTATTGTCGATGAAAACCGGCTTGAAACAGCCGTTATGGAAACGAGAAATCAAGATGAGCAGAATCCAGCAAACCTTTGCCGCGCTTGACGGCGCAAAAGCCCTGATTCCCTATATCACCGTAGGCGATCCCAATCTCGACACCACGCTTGCGCTGATGCACAGTTTGGTTGAAAACGGCGCCGACATCCTCGAATTGGGCGTTCCTTTTTCCGACCCGATGGCGGACGGCCCGACCATCCAGCGCGCCGCCGAGCGCGCGTTGGCAAACAAAGTTTCCCTCAACGACGTATTGAATATCGTGCGCCGCTTCCGCGAAACAAACGGCAATACGCCCGTCGTCCTGATGGGTTATCTGAATCCGATTCACAAAATAGGTTATCAGGCATTTGCCCAAGCAGCGGCTGAAGCCGGCGTGGACGGCGTGCTGACCGTCGATTCTCCTGTTGAAACCATCACCCCGCTGCACGATGCACTCAAAGCGCGCGGCATCGACTGCATTTTCCTGATTGCCCCGACCACGACCGAAGAGCGCATTCAAACCATCGCCCGCGTTGCAGGCGGCTTTGTCTATTACGTTTCGCTCAAAGGCGTTACCGGCGCGGCAAGTTTGGATACCGAAGAAGTTTCGCGTAAAATAGAGCTTTTGCGCAAGTATATCGACATCCCGATCGGCGTCGGTTTCGGCATCAGCAATGCCGAAAGCGCGCGCAAAATCGGCGCCGTTGCCGATGCCGTCATCGTCGGCAGCCGCATCGTCAAAGAAATTGAAAATAACGCAGGCCGCGAAGCAGAAGCCGTCGGCGCGTTGGTAAAAGAATTAAAAGACGCAATCCGTTAAGGCCTTTTCCGAAAACACACGCAAAGGTCGTCTGAATCCCGAATTCTAAGGAGTCATCCATGAGTTGGTTAGACAAAATCCTACCGCCTAAAATCAAAAACCGCAGCAAAAGCGAAGGCTCGTCCAACGTTCCCGAAGGCCTGTGGCACAAATGCCCTTCCTGCTCGGCAACCATCTACTCGACCGAACTTCAGCAAAACGACCAAGTTTGCCCGAAATGTAACCACCACAACCCGCTTTCCGCGCGCGAACGCCTCAATTTGCTTTTGGACGAGGAAGGCCGCGAAGAAATCGCCGCCAATATCAAACCGACCGACCCGCTGAAATTCAAAGACAGCAAAAAATACCCCGAACGCTTGGCCGCCGCGCGCAAAGCCACCGGCGAAGATGATGCGTTGGTCGTGATGAAAGGCTTTATGAATGGCCTGCCCGTCGTGATTGCCGCCTTCGAATTCCGCTTTATCGGCGGCTCTATGGGTTCTGTCGTTGGCGAACGTTTCGTCCAAGGCGTGCGCCGCGCCGTAGCCGATAACTGCTCTTTCATCTGCGTTGCCGCATCGGGCGGTGCGCGTATGCAGGAAGGAGTCAACTCATTGATGCAAATGACCAAAACCAGTGCGGCATTGCATCTTCTGACTGAAAAACACCTGCCGTTCATCTCCGTCCTGACCGACCCGACCATGGGCGGCGTATCCGCCAGTTTCGCCTTCCTCGGCGATGTCGTGCTTGCCGAACCCAACGCCCTTATCGGCTTTGCCGGCCCTCGCGTTATTGAACAAACCGTCCGCGAAACCTTACCCGAAGGCTTCCAACGCGCAGAATTCCTGCTGGAAAAAGGCGCTATCGACCAAATCGTCGACCGCCGCAACATGAAACAGCGCATCAGCGACCTGATTACCCTGCTGCGCCGCCAAGATAAAGTCAACGCTGCTTAAACCGAGAAGGTTTGAAATAACAAAAGGTCGTCTGAAAATTGATTTTTCGGTTTTCAGACGACCTTTTTGTGATGTGTTCCCGCTAAGTGGCTGAGTGCTTGATACACGGCAGCAAGTAACAGTGAAGGATTGGGGCAGGGCAATGCAACCAACCCATTGCCAAGAATGCGAGCGGGCGATGAAGATTTAAGCTTTCGATTTGCAGTTTTCACCAGCATCCATACTAAAAAGGTCGTCTGAAAACACATTTTCAGACGACCTTTTTCAAGTTTGGCTTCCGTATCTATCAAACAATCTGGTCAGATACAGCCGCGCCAATCAATAACGACCCGGAACGGTTCCCATACGCTGTTTTAACGAAGTTTGCGGTTCGTTGAACAGGGATGCGTAGTAGGTCGCGTTGGTCATGACTTTTTTGACGTAGTCGCGGGTTTCGGTGAAGGGGATGGTTTCGGCGTAAATCGCGCCTTCCAGAGGCGTAGAAGCCTGCCAGTTGCGGGCACGGCCGGGGCCGGCGTTGTAGCCTGCGGTTGCCATCACTTCGTTGTTTTGCAGGCGGCGTTTGGCATCTGCCATGTACCATGTACCCATACGGATGTTTCCGTCCATGGTGTAGAGTTCGCTGCTGCTCATACCGATTTTGCCGGCGATTTCGCGGGCGGTGGCGGGCATAACCTGCATCAGGCCTTGCGCGCCGACGCTGGATTGTGCGCCCATGACGAAGCGGCTTTCTTGGCGGATCAGGCCGTAAACCCAAGCGGGATCAATGCCTGCTTGTGAGGCGTAGCGGACGGTGGTCTCTTTAAACGGAGAGAGGTAGCGCAGGTTGTAGTTGAGTTTGCGCTCTGTACGGTCGGCGCTGTTGATCGCCATGTCGTAGAACTGGTTCTCAAAGGCGACTTGCGCGGCGGTCAGGAGGTTGTCCTCGTTGAAATCGCGGGTGGCAAAACGCCATTCAGCCTGCGCTTGACGGCGCATTTTGGCATCGTTGCTGCTTTGGCTGTTTTTAAACAGAACCAGCGCGCGTTTGATGGCGCCGTCGTCTGCCATGCGGCGGACGTCTTTTTTATCGGCATCGGAGACGTTGTTTTTGGTGTTGACGCGGCGGCCGAGTTCTTCGCCTGCTAAGACGGCGTAGAAATTGCGTCCGCTTGCGGCGGCTTTTTCGTACATGTCTTTAGCGCGGCTTTGGTTGCCTTGTGCGGCGTAGCTGCGACCCAGCCAGTATTGCCAAGTCGGGTCTTTTTGCAGGTTGTCGGGCATTTGTTGGATGATGCCGGACAATTCGTTCCAGCGTTGCAGACGCAGGGAGGCGCGGGCGTACCATTCGAATTGTTCGTCGGTCAGTTGTTTGCGGTCGGAAACGCGGCCGTAGTAGCTCAACGCGGTCTGCATGTTTTGATTTTGCGCTTGGTGGAGTCCCAATACGCCCCATGCGAAGCTGCTTTGTTCGCGGCTTAAGCCGGATTCCATGCCGGACAGCGTGGAGGCTGCGGAAGAAGATTTGCGCGCGTCTTTGCCGATGATGTTCAAAAGGCTGTATTCGCGCGAACCTTGCGTACCGCCTTCAAACGGGCTGCCCAATGCGGCTGCCAAGCTGCGTGCGTCGCTGGTTTGGCTGTTGCTCAACAATCCGCGTACGCGGCGCCATGCGTCGTTGCTGTTCAGACGACCTGCCGATGCCGCACTTTCAACCAAGCGGGTACAGCCCGCGGGCAGTTTATTGGTAACGCGCACAAGCTCTGCCGCCATGTTGTAGCTGCCGCTGCTCAGCTCGGCATAACATTGCACTTCCTGCACCCGACCCGCTGCATTCAGCTTTTTGTTTTCTTGGCGGAACGTATCCCATTGTCCGCGCGCGCCGAGGCTTTTGAGCCATTCGTTGCGGACGTTTTCAGCCATCGCGCTGTCGCCCGCCTGCGCCAAGAATTGTTGCACCCACATATCGTCGCCGCGTTTGGCAGCGTCCAGCGCGCCTTGATATTGACCGTAATCGGACAATACTTTGGATTCGCCTTCCGCGCGACGGGCGGGGATGGAGGCGGGTTCGGTCAGGGAAGAGGCAGGCTCTTTGGATGAGGTGTCGTTTTCAGAGACGCACGCCGACAAGACGGCTGCGGCAATCAGGCTGAGCGAGAGGGAAAATATGCGTTGTGCGTTCATTACTTGCCGTATCTTTATTAGAATCAATTAGAACCGCATTTTAAACGATTTGGCGGCATTATCCGAATCTGAAACCGATATTTACATTAACCGCGTAATCAAGGACAACAAAAAGGTCGTCTGAAAAAGCAGGATGGCTGTTTCAGACGACCTTTGGCGCATGGGACAAAGTTTACATGCAGCCTTCGTTTTGCAGTAGGGTAAACAGGGGAACGCCGTTTTCGCGGATTTTGCTGCCGCCGATTAAGTCCGTAAATTCCAAAATCGCCGCTGCTTCAACGACTTCGCCGCCAAGTTTGCGGATTAGTTCCACGCCAGCCAGCATGGTGCCGCCGGTTGCGACCAAGTCATCGACCAGCAGCACCCGCGCACCGGGTTTGACCGCATCTTTGTGGATTTCGACCGTTGCTTCGCCGTACTCCAGCGCGTAGCTTTGCGAAATCGTATCAAAAGGCAGCTTGCCTTTTTTGCGGATGGGGACGAAGCCGACGTTCAACTGATACGCCAACGCCGCGCCGATGATGAAGCCGCGTGCGTCCAAGCCTGCCACGACATCGATTTTCTGACCCATATAGCGATAGACCAGCAAGTCCACCAAAAGGCGGAAATATTCCGCGCTTTGAAGCACCGGTGTAATGTCGTGAAATAAAATGCCTTTTTGCGGCCAGTTTTCGATTTTGCGGATTTTGTCCGCCAATTCGGCGACGCCCATCGCCTCAGGATGAACCAACATTTTGCGTGTTCCCAAATGAAAAGTTTTTAACACGATATTGTAGCCGTCAGACGGCCGGTTGCCAAATCCATCGGGGTGGTTTAACCATTCCCCGAAGCGTTCATGACATGGCGTGCGACACGGTAATGCGGCTCAATCATCTTTAAGATTAATAAAGGTCGTCTGAAATGCCGGAAGATGGGTTTCAGACGACCTTTTGACTGTTTGATAACGTGAATATGGATTTATTGGTGCGCAGCGAGGAATTGTTCCAATTCTTCTTTGAAAGGCATCCCGTTTTGCGCGCCGTCTTGGGTAATGGAAAGCGCGGCGGCAGCACATGCCTTGCGGACGGCGGTTTCGATGCCTTGATTCCAGAAGACGGACAACGCGCCGTTGAATGCGTCGCTGGCGCCGGTAGTGTCGGCGGCGTCCACTTTAAAGCTGGAAACATAACGCAAACTGTCTTTACCGTCTTTATAAACTGCGCCTTTGTCGCCCATGGTCATCAGGACGGGGCAGGGGGCTTTTAGAATCAGCTCTTCGGGATTCAAGTCTTGAGACAGACCGAGGCAGTCGGCAAGTTCGTAGCGGTTGGGGGTCAGAAGGGTGACCAATTCCCATAATTCCGAAGGCAGGAATTGGGCGGGAGCCGGGTTGAGGATAAAGGGCTTGCCGTATTTCTTCGCCAATTTTGCGGCGGCGATGACGCAGTCCATCGGAATTTCGAGCTGGCTCAAAACCACATCGGCGGAGGCGATTTGCTGCTCGGCGTTTTCGATGTCGGCAACCGTCAGTCCCATATTGGCTCCAGCGATAACGATGATGGCGTTTTCATCGTCGGCAACGGTAATGTTTGCCATGCCGCTGGGTAGGCCGGTGAGGGTTTGGATGTGTTCGGTAAAGATGCCTTCGCGGCAGAGGTTGGTGGTCATTTCATAGCCGAAATCGTCATCGCCGACCGCGCCGACTATACAGACGTCTGCCCCCAAACGTGCCGCTGCAATCGCTTGGTTTGCGCCCTTGCCGCCCATGAAGCGGTGAAACGAGCTTCCCAGTAATGTTTCACCCGCTCTGGGAAATTTTGAAGCGCGGGTAACTAAATCCATATTAATACTGCCGATAACGACAATTTTAGCTTGGAGCATCCTTGATATCCCTTTTATGAAATGCAATAGACCGTTTGAAACGGTCTTATTTTGTCTGCTGTCCCCAAATATCAATCATAGTTTGAAATAATGGACAAGATAGTCTGAAATTGTACCTGCTAATATTATAAATGCAAAATTAATTGTCAATTTCATATTACTTTGGATTAATTTTGTTGCGATAAAATCAACATATCATAGGATTTAAGGCGGAAATGACGGTGCTTGGGGAGGAATTGTTTTTATTTTAATAATCTGTGTTGCAACGCTGGCAGTCTAGTGCGCACGCTTTGCAGCCTTGTGCCGTCCAAATCGGCAATGACAATACCTTCGCCTTCGGGCAATACACCCAAGATTTCGCCCCACGGGTCGATAATCATACTATGGCCGAATGTGCGCCTGCCGCTTTCGTGCTCGCCGCCTTGCGCCGAAGCGATGACGTAGCATTGGTTTTCCACTGCGCGGGCGCGCAGCAGCAATTCCCAATGCGCTTTGCCTGTCGTGTAAGTGAAGGCTGCGGGCAGCAGCAAAACGTCAAACGGCTGCTGGGCGCGGAAAAACTCGGGAAAGCGCAAGTCGTAGCACACGCCTGCGGCAAGCGGCACGCCGTCGGCAGCCAATTTCGGCACATCGCCGCCCGCGCTGATGGTGTCCGCTTCGGCATAGCGTTCGCCCAGGCCTGAGAAACCGAACAGGTGCATTTTGTGGTACAGCCCGATTTGCGTGCCGTCGCGGTCGTACACCAACATCGTGTTCATAACCTTGCCTTCGTCTGGGCTTTGCAGCGGAATCGTGCCGCCAAACAGCACCACGCCGCATTCCGCCGCCGTTTCGCTCAAGGTCGTCTGAAAACGAGCGTAGCGAGTTTCGCCAAAACGAGCGCAGCGGGTTTCGCTAAAATTACCGCCGACTAAAGGCTCGGCAAAAGCCAGTTTGTCGGTATCCTTGCGCCCCATCAGCGGCCAGTATTCGGGCAGCAACACCCAGTCCGCCCCTTGCTCGGCTGCTTGGTGCACAAGGCGTTTCATGGTTTCGATGTTGACATCGGGATTGGTGGAAGAAATCATTTGCACGGCGGCGGCGCGGATGTTTTGCATGGCGGGTTTCCTGTCGGGTCGTCTGAAAAGGGTAAGAGATGGTTGGTTTTATAGTGGATTAAATTTAAATCAGGACAAGGCGACGAAGCCGCAGACAGTACAGATAGTACGGAACCGATTCACTTGGTGCTTCAGCACCTTAGAGAATCGTTCTCTTTGAGCTAAGGCGAGGTAACGCCGTACTGGTTTAAAGTTAATCCACTATATAACGAAATCGTTTCAAAAAAACAATCAATAAGGAAAGCAGTGTTTCAGACGACCTTTTAATTTTCTGAGCCGTTTTTGTGATGATTTGAACGGCAGGTTTGGCATTACTTTATATAAATATATTATTTTTTATTTTTTGTTGATTTTAAAAAAGAATTTTTTAAATGCTAATAAATCGATAAAATATAAATGTTTTCAAAACTTAACGTCTGTATATAAGCTGTTGATTCTTTGTTTGGTTATTTCATAATTGGGCTGATTTCTTGAAAATTTGTATTGCTACGGTTTGCTAAGTAAGAAGTTATCAGATAAGGTTGTACTACAAGCGGTTACATCCGTGAGTATGAAATTAATCAATAAGATAGTTGATTAAGTAATTAAAACTGTTAAATCCCACAAAAAACGGACAGGTTATCCTCAACCGTTTGCACATCAAACCGTTTGCACACTAAACAGAAAGGAAAAAACCATGCTTCATTATGCAGTTGTTTTCTTTGTCATCGCCATTATTGCAGCCGTACTGGGCTTTGGTGGTATTGCAGGCAGCGCGGCAGGTATCGCTAAAATCCTGTTTGTCGGTTTCCTGATTTTGTCAGTGTTGTCCCTGATTTTTGGCAAGAAAAAATAAAACTGACAAACAGATAAGGCGTAACCACGCTACCTTCTGAATGAACGTTTTTTAAAACAAAGGTCGTCTGAAATTTTCAGACGACCTTTCTTCATGTCAAACCCTAATCTTCATACGCTTCCATCGGCGGGCAGGTGCAGACCAAATTCCGGTCGCCGTACACGTCGTCCACGCGGTTGACGCTCGGCCAGAATTTGTTTTCGCGCACGAAAGGCAGCGGGAAAACGGCTTCTTCGCGGGAGTACGGATGCGCCCATTCGCCGGTTACGTCGGCGGCGGTGTGCGGGGCGTTGACCAGCGGGTTGTCGTCTTTCGGCCATTCGCCGCGTTCGACTTTCAACACTTCCTGTTTGATTTGTTTCAGGGCGGCGATGAAGCGGTCGAGTTCGGCTTTGCTCTCGCTTTCGGTCGGTTCGATCATCAGCGTGCCGGCAACGGGGAAGGAGACGGTTGGGGCGTGGAAGCCGTAGTCCATCAGGCGTTTGGCGATGTCGGTTTCGGTGATGCCGCTTTCGGCTTTGAGCGGACGCAAATCGACGATACATTCGTGCGCGACGCGGCCGTTTTTGCCTGTGTAAAGGACGGGATAGTCTTCGCTCAGGCGTTTGGCGACGTAGTTGGCGTTGAGCAATGCCCAGCGCGTTGCCTGCTCCATGCCTTGTTTGCCCATCATGGTCAGGTACATCCAAGTAATCGGCAGGATGGACGCGGAACCGAAGGCTGCGGCGGCAACGGCGGTTTGCTCGGCACTGGCGCTGTGCGTGTCGGTCAGCACATGACCTGGGGCAAACGGGGCGAGGTGGGCTTTCAGACCGATGGGGCCCATGCCCGGACCGCCGCCTCCGTGAGGAATACAGAAGGTTTTGTGCAGGTTCATGTGCAACACGTCCGCGCCGACTTCGGCGGGCTGCATGATGCCGATTTGGGCGTTGAGGTTGGCGCCGTCCATGTAAACCTGTCCGCCGTTTTCATGGATGATGCGGCAGATGTCGCGGATGCCTTCTTCGTACACGCCGTGGGTGGACGGATAGGTAATCATGATGGCGGACAAGGTGTCGCGGTGTTGCTCGGCTTTGGCTTTCAAATCGTCGATGTTGACGTTGCCGTGTTCGTCGGTATCGACGACGACGACTTTCAAACCGAGCATGGCGGCGGTGGCGGGGTTGGTGCCGTGGGCGGATTTGGGAATCAGGCAGATGTTGCGGTGCGCTTCGCCTTGGGCTTCCTGATAGCGGCGGATGGCGAGCATACCGCTGTATTCGCCCTGCGCGCCGGAGTTGGGCTGGAAGGAAATCGCGTCAAAGCCGGTGATGGCTTTCAGGCTGTTTTCCATGTCGGTCAGGAGCTCGCGGTAGCCTGCGGTTTGGGTTTCGGGGGCGTAGGGGTGGATGTTGGTGAACTCCGCCCAAGTAATCGGCAGCATTTCGGCGGTGGCGTTGAGCTTCATGGTGCAACTGCCCAGCGAAATCATGCTGCGGTTCATCGCCAAATCGCGGTCTTCGAGTTTTTTCAGGTAGCGCAGCATTTCGTGTTCGGTGTGGTAACGGTTGAACACGGGATGCTGCAAGATATTGTCTTGACGCAGGAATTCGGTTTTCAGACGACCTTTGACGTCGTCTGAAAGCGTGAAGGTGTTGTTGCCGGTGAAGGCGTAGTACAACACGGCAAGGTCTTCGCGCACGGATGTTTCGTGGAAGGCGGCGGCGATTTGGGTGTCGCTGACGCGGCGCAGGTTGTAGCCCAGTTCCAAAGCGGTTTGGAACGTTTTGTCCGCTTTGTCTTTGCTGCCGAAATCAACGGTAACGGTATCGAAGAAGACTTTGTGAACCACATTCAGGCCGTCTGAAACCAACGCGTCGGCAAAGGCGGAAGCCAGCGCGTGAATGCGGTTGGCGATGCGTTTCACGCCTTCGGGGCCGTGATAAACGGCGTACATGCCCGCCAAGTTCGCCAGCAATGCTTGCGCGGTGCAGATGTTGGACGTGGCTTTTTCGCGGCGGATGTGTTGCTCGCGGGTGGACAACGCCATGCGCAGCGCGGGTTTGCCCGATGCGTCTTTGGATACGCCGATGATGCGGCCCGGGGCGGAGCGTTTGAACTCGTCTTTAAACGCGAAATAAGCGGCGTGTGGCCCGCCGAAGCCCATCGGTACACCGAAGCGTTGCGTGTTGCCCAACGCGATGTCCGCGCCCAACTCGGCAGGCGATTTCAGCAAGACCAAGCTCATAATGTCGGCGGCAACGGCAACAACCGTGCCTTTGGTTTTCAGACGACCTATAACATCCTGCAAGTCTTGCACATCGCCGTCTTTGCCGACGTATTGGAACAGCGCGCCGAAGTATTCGCCCTCATCCGCTTTGGCAAAATCGCCAACCACCAGCTCGAAGCCGAAATATTTGGCGCGGGTTTTCATCACGTCCAAAGTCTGTGGATAAACGCGCTCGTCCACAAAGAAACGCTCGGATTTCACCTTGCCCACGCGGTGCGCCATTGCCATCGCTTCAGCGGCGGCAGTTGCCTCGTCCAACAAAGACGCGCCTGCCACAGGGAAGCCGGTCAAATCGATGCACACCTGCTGGAAGTTCAACAACGCTTCCAAACGCCCCTGCGCGATTTCCGCCTGATACGGCGTGTAGGCGGTGTACCAGCCCGGATTTTCCAATACGTTGCGCAAAATCACGTTCGGCACGCGGGTCGGGTAATAGCCCAAACCGATATAGGATTTGTTGATCACGTTTTTCGCCGCAATGGCTTTCAGCTTCGCCAAAGCATCCGCCTCGGTCAGGGCTTCGGGCAGGTCAAGTTCGGACGGCATACGGATGCTTTGCGGCACGGTGTTGCCGACAAATTCGTCCATGCTTTTCTCGCCGAGCGCTTCCAAAAGCGCGGCCTCGTCGCCGAAACTCAAATGACGCGCGGCAAATTCGTTGGGGTTGAACAGTTCGGATAGTTTCATTTCTACTCCTTTTTTGTTGTAGGAATCTGCCGCGAAGGCAGGTGTTTTGTGTTTCAGACGACCTTACAGCTATGGGCGGATAATCGGACTTTGGTTTGCGTACTATGTCTACGACGTAGCAAGGGAACGGCGGGCAGGGTGTTATTTCCAGTCCTGTACCCGCTTCAAGTCGTTCTGCGCCAAGGTGTCGGCGTGTTCGTTGCGGCTTTTGTATTCCCTGTTTTGTAAGATGCTGTTGGCGACGTAGTTTAAATGTATTTTGGCTGCTTCAGCGGCATCGGCAGGGCGGCGTTCGAGTATGGCTTCGTAGATGGCGCGGTGTTGGGCAATCAGCTTGGGGCGCGGGTCTTCGGTTTGGTTGAAGTAGATGATGCTGCTGCGCGTCTGGCGGTAGAGCATTTTGAGCAGGCCGCCGGAGAGGTGGCTGAAGAGGATGTTGTGTGCGGCGTCGGCGATGGTTTGGTGAAAGCTCACGTCGGCTTCGCTTTGATGTTCCAGATTGCCGCTCTCGCAGGCGGATTCGAATTTTTGCCGCCAAAAATCAATCCGTTTTAAATCGGCATCGGTGCGCCTCTCGGCAGCCAGCGATGCCATGCAGCCTTCGATGTGGCAGCTGAAATCGAAAACGTCGGTTTCCCAGTTGGTATGTTTGCCGAGCAATTCTTGCCAGCTTTGGAGGAAATCCTGCTGCGGTTTGACGGAAACGTAATAGCCGTCGCCCTGACGCGCTTCCAAAACCTGCCGCGCAATCAGGATATTCAGCGCGACCCTGACCGACGGGCGCGATACGCCGAATTCTTCCGCGAGCGTGCGTTCGGGCGGGATTTTGCCGCCTTCTTCGTAAACGCCCGTCGCAATCCTCTCTTCCAATATCGACAATATTTGGTCGCTGATTTTTTGCGGACGAACCAGTTTTGTCATTGTAATTCCCTCTTTTCCATCATGTTTTTTCTGCGAAGAAGACTCAAATCCGATAATGTGATGCGGCAGGTCGTCTGAAATGGCAACCTGTGTCAAAATTAGCATGACCAAATTGGCATGACCAATGTCGCCGTATTCTAATTAACCGCCCCGTATCCCGTCAATATGGCTTGTCCTACCCGTATGTGTTTTAAAACTACATCAGGCTACATTTTTACACTTCGTATAATGATTTGTTTTATTTAAAATTAAATAACAAATTTGCGCCGATGCAGTCAGGTCGCCTGAAAAAATAATTGACCGCCATATTAAAGTTTCGTAAAGTGTCCTCCGTTCTCAAAATTGGTTTTACCAATTTAAGAAAATATATTAGAAAAATATTCGGAGATTTTCCCTATGGATACTTGGATTCAAAACTATACCGCAGTGGGCGGCAGCCTATATTTGACGGCTGCCGTTGCCCTCCTGCCCATTATCTTTTTCTTCGTCGCACTGACCATCCTGAAGCTCAAGGGTTATCAGGCGGGGCTTTATACGCTGCTGATTGCGCTTGGCGTTGCCATATTAGGCTTCGGAATGCCTGCGGGCATGGCGGTTTCTTCCGCGCTGTACGGCTTTGCCTACGGTTTGTGGCCGATTGCATGGATTATCGTTACCGCCGTGTTCCTGTATAAAATTACCGTGAAAACAGGGCAGTTCGACATCATCCGCGCTTCCGTGATTTCGATTACCGAAGACCAACGCCTGCAAATGCTGCTGGTCGGCTTCTCCTTCGGCGCATTCCTCGAAGGCGCGGCAGGCTTCGGCGCGCCGGTGGCGATTACCGCCTCGTTGTTGGTGGGCTTGGGCTTTAATCCGCTCTACGCCGCCGGTTTGTGTTTGATTGCCAATACCGCGCCCGTGGCTTTCGGCGCGATGGGTATTCCAATCCTGGTTGCCGGTCAAGTGTCCAACCTCGACCCTTACCATATCGGTCAGGTCGCCGGCCGCCAACTGCCGATCCTGTCGATTATCGTTCCTTTCTGGTTGGTCGCCATGATGGACGGTATGCGCGGCATACGCCAAACTTGGCCTGCCGTATTGGTGGCGGGCGTATCTTTCGCCACTACCCAGTTCATTACCGCCAACTTCATCGGCCCGGAATTGCCCGACGTGACCTCTGCATTGGTCAGCCTGGTCTGCCTGTCTGCCTTCCTGAAAAAATGGCAGCCTAAAGAAATCTTCACCTTCAACGGCATGAAAAAACCGGCCGAGCGCAAAGCGGGCGAATACACTGCCGGACAAATCATCAAAGCCTGGTCTCCTTTCGCCATCCTGACCGTTTTCGTCAGCGTGTGGACGATTAAGGGCGTTAAAGAGGCTTTGGGCGTTGCCACCATCAAATTCGACTGGCCGATGCTGCACAATTTGGTACAAAAAGCCGCGCCCATCGTCAGCGAACCGACACCATACGCCGCCGTGTTCAAAATCGACCTCCTCGGCGCAGTCGGCACGGCAATCCTGTTTGCTTCCATCGTTTCCGCCGTTTTGCTGAAAATGAAACCTTCCGACGCCGTCAGCACTTTCTTTGAAACGCTCAAAGAACTGCGCCTGTCCATCCTGTCTATCGGTTTGGTACTCGGCTTCGCATTCGTGGCAAACTATTCAGGGCTGTCATCTACATTGGCACTCGTCCTTGCCGCTACCGGCGCCGTGTTCCCGTTCTTCTCGCCGTTCCTCGGCTGGCTGGGCGTATTCCTGACCGGTTCGGACACTTCCGCCAACGCGCTCTTCGGCTCGCTGCAAGCCAGCACCGCGCATCAAATCAACGTCGTGCCAGAGCTGACCGTTGCAGCCAACACCACCGGCGGTGTGACCGGCAAAATGATTTCGCCACAATCCATCGCCATCGCCTGCGCGGCAGTCGGTCTGGAAGGCAAAGAATCCAACCTGTTCCGCTTCACCGTGAAACACAGCTTGATTTTCTGTACCTTCGTCGGCCTGCTAACCCTGCTGCAAGCCTATGTCTTGCCGTGGACGCTGGTTTTCTTCAATAAATAAGCCTATTGGCTTGAAATAAAAGGTCGTCTGAAATCCAATTTGGGTTTCAGACGACCTTTTTGTTGTGGCGGGTTTGATTCAAGACTGCAAGATGGATATCAGGTTTGCCGTTATTCCCGTTTCGTTTAAACAGTAGGGGAATGTGTGAACCGAAGATGGTTTAAGCGGAAAGACGGCTGGGTTTCAAACAAGAACGACGGCGGATAAAAAGGTCGTCTGAAAAACGGCAAGGGCTTGCCTCGTTTTCAGACGACCTTTTGTCTGTGTGGCAAAACAGTAGAACAATCAGCTTTCGGATGTTTCCTGTTTCAAATCGACCAATCGCGTTCCCGCTAAGAAATCATATAAAAACTGCCGGTCGGGGTTCAGCAGGGCGAAGCCCCACGGCAGGATGAGCCAGATCAGGGCGGCGCCGAAGGCGGGTATGGGCGGGACGGCGAGCAGGTGGCGCAGGCCGGCGTAGGCGAGCAGGGGGATGAAGACGACGAAGATACACGACCAAATAAAGCGGATGCGCAGTTGCGATAATGGCGGCAGCGTACCGTTTCTGCCGTGCAACCCGATTTTCCACGTCTGCATGGCGAGGGTGCGGCCGGTTTTCGTCCAGTTGGTTTTGAAGTAGAGCCACCAGCTGCCTACGAAGATAACGCAGGTAGCCAAGCTGGAAAGGAGCTGGGAGACGGGGTTGAGGAAAATCGCGGCGATGCCGGCAAGGAGGGCGGCGATGGCGGTCACGGCGCCGGTCAGCAGCAATTCGTACATCAGGGCGGCAAGGCGGCGTTTGACGGGGGCGGGGGGAAGGGCGGTCATGGCGGTCTGCTCGGTAAAAAGGTCGTCTGAAAAACGGAATGCTTGGTTCGGGCGAAACCGCCGCATCCGTTTTCAGACGACCTTTGTGTGGGAGGAATCAGCGGTGGGGACGTTTTTGTCCGCGCGCCTGCTGGGCTGCCATTTGGTTCATTTCCTGACGGGTCGGGCGTTTTTTGAACATGGCGTGCGCTTCGTCGGCCGAACATTTTTGCGACAGGCAGACCAACGTTATCGCGTCTTTTTGGTGCTGGCCGCCGCTGTGGTACATACGGCGCAGGTTGGCTTCGTTGATGCGGCCTTTTTCGGGGTCGATGTCGAATTTTTTCAGACGTTCGAGAAACTGGCGCTGCTGGCGGCGCGAAGTCCAGACAAAGCCGCCGGCGGCTGCGGCGACGATGATGACGGCGAGCAGGATGGCGAGCGGCCACGAATCGACGATTAAGACGATGAGCAGGCTTAAAACGGCGGTGGTCAGCACAAGCAGGCCGCCGATGCGGAGTTTGGTTTGGTTGTCCATGAAGTTGCAGTTCCTTATTAAGGGTGGGAGGTCGTCTGAAAAAAGGTTTGCAGCAGATAGGCAGGGTTTCAGACGACCTCAAATATCATAACTTTATGTTTAACGGTATTTTACAGTATTTTTGCCGTTTGGGGCGCGCATGGAAGCAATACGGCATACAAACTTTCGCGCTTTTTAAACAGGCACGCACTTGTCGCGTAAAAGCGCCTATCCATGCGAAATGAAATCACACCGCCAGCCCCGTTACCAACTGCTTGAACTCCGTCCACGCGTCGCCGTCTTCCGCGCCTTTGATGATGCGGTCGATTTTGGCACAGGTTTTGAGGGCTTCGATCAGGCGGACGGCGGGAATGCGTTTGACGGCAATCGGCGCGAGGGTTTGTTTGTCGCCCCACAGGCGCAGGCTGTTGCGGACGGATTGTACGCTTTGCCCCTGCTTGAGCGCGGCGGTCAGGCGGATGAGGGTGCGGATGTCTTCGGCAACCGCCCACAGCAGCAAAACGGGTTCTTCGCCCTCTTCTTCGAGTCCGTCCAGAAGGCGGGCGACGCGCAGGGCATCGCCTTTCATCCATGCGCCGGAAAGCTGGAATACGTCGAAACGGGCGACGTTGGCGACGGCGGCTTCGGCATCGGCGATATTGACGGTATGGTTTTGCGGATGCAGCAGGGCGAGTTTGTCGATTTCTTGGCGGGCGGCGAGCAGGTTGCCTTCGACGCGTTCGGCAAACAGGGCGAGCGCGTCGGGTTCGATGTCGAGTCCGACCTTTTTCAGACGACCCTTTATCCACTGCGGCAGGGCTTGCGCGCTAATGGCTTTGGCTTCGAGTACCGTGCCTTTGGCGGTGAGCGTGGTGAACCATTTTGCCTGCGTTTGGGCTTTTTCGAGCTTGGGCAGCAGGATCAGGGTGACGGTGTCTTCGGGCAGGCGTTCGGCGAAGGTTTGCAGCGCATCGCCGCCGTTTTTGCCGGGCTTGCCGTTCGGAATGTGGATTTCCAAAAGTTTCAAGTCGGCGAAAAGCCCCGCGCTGCCTGCACTTTGCAAAAGTTCGTCCCAGTCGGCGCCGTTGTCCGCCGTAAAGACTTCGCGGTTGAGGTAGCCTTGTTTTTTAGCGGCGGCGCGCAGGGTGTCAAGGGCTTCGATGCGCAACAGGTCTTCTTCGCCGTGAATGATGTACAGCGGCGAAAGCGGCATATCCGCGCTGACCTGTTCGATGTTCATGACCGCCATCAATACGCTTTCAGGAACGTCAGGCGGCGGACGATTTGGTCGGCGGCGTCGGCGCGCATTTCCGCCCAGATGGTTTCGCTTTCTTCCTGTTTGCCCAACACTTCGCTGTCGTTGTAGTCCATCGTGCGGTTGACGAGAATGGTCATCGGTTCGCCCACAGGCTCGCCGTTGCGTATGGCTTGGGCTTCGACGCGCAGTGTCAGCAGGTATTCGTTGACCAGCGCGGCGCGGGTGATGGTGTAGATGTCCTGACGGGTTTCAATGTTCTTGATGTGCAAAGTCATTTGCGCTTCGGCGGCGGAAACCGGTTTGCCGTCGGCGCGGCGCAGGGCGTTTTCCAAAGCCTTTTGCATGACGGAGGCGTTTTGGATGTGCCAAGCGGGATACGGCAGCGTGTGTGCAGTGCCGCCCATGCCTTTGAGGTGGAAGCCGCAGGCGGACAGAAGCAGCACGGCGGCAGTCATCAGGATTTTGTTCATTTCATTCTTTCTGTTGCGCGGGTATCGGGGAATTATAGCGGATAGTCGGGCGGTCGGGAAACGCGGCGGCAGAAGCGGATTTCAGACGACCTCTTGCCGTTTGTCGTTTACCTGCCCGATGGGTACAATCCAAACGTCAGACAACAGGAGAAACATCATGCACCCCATCCGCGAACCCATCCGCAGCGGCCTGCTGCAAGTATCGGACATCCACCAAATCTACTGGGAAGAATCCGGCAATCCCGACGGGCTGCCCGTCATCTTCCTGCACGGCGGACCCGGCGCGGGCGCATCGCCTGCCTGCCGCGGCTTTTTCAATCCCGACGTGTTCCGCATCGTCATCATCGACCAGCGCGGCTGCGGCCGTTCGCTGCCTTACGCCTGCACCGATGACAACACGACTTGGGACTTGGTTGCCGACATCGAAAAAGTCCGCGAAATGCTGGGTATCCAAAAATGGCTGGTGTTCGGCGGCTCGTGGGGCAGCACCCTGTCTCTCGCGTATGCCGAAACTCATCCCGAACGCGTTGCCGGACTCGTTTTGCGCGGGATATTCCTGTGCCGTCCGTCCGAAATGGCGTGGCTCGACGAAGCGGGCGGCGTCAGCCAGATTTATCCCGCACAATGGCAGAAATTCCTCGCGCCCGTCGCCGAAGAAAAACGCGGCAGCCTGATTGCGGCATATCACGAAATGCTGTTTGGCGAAGATGAAGCAGGTCGTCTGAAAGCCGCCAAAGCCTGGGCGGACTGGGAAAGCTACCTGATCCGCTTCGAGCCGCAAGACGTCGATGAAGACGCCTACCAATCGCTCGCCATCGCCCGCTTGGAAAACCATTATTTCGTCAACGAAGGCTGGCTGAAAGGCGACAAAGCGATTTTGGCGAACACGGACAAAATCCGCCCTATCCCGACCATCATCGTGCAAGGACGCTACGATTTATGCACCCCCATGCAGAGCGCGTGGGAACTGTCGCAGGCGCTGCCCGAAGCCGAACTGCGCGTGATTCAGGCGGGACACTCGTCGTTTGATCCGCCATTGTCGGCGGCGTTGGTGGAAGCGGTGGAAGATATGAGGGAACGTGCGGCGTGGTAATAATAAGGAATTGAAATCATAAAAGCATGGTTTGCCGTTATAGTGGATTAACAAAAATCAGGACAAGGCGACGAAGCCGAAGACAGTACAGATAGTACGGAACCGATTCACTTGGTGCTTCAGCACCTTAGAGAATCGTTCTCTTTGAGCTAAGGCGAGGCAACGCCGTACTGGTTTAAAGTTAATCCACTATAAATATAGAAAAGGTCGTCTGAAAACAAGATTTCAGACGACCTTTTGCTGCAAGCAATGAGATGCACCCGTTCGGGCGGGCTTTTGCGTTTATGCCCGCTTATTCGTACTCGGGGTAGAGCGGCATGGTGCCGGCTTCTTCGAAGGTCGAGTGTGCTTTGACTTCTTGCAGGCGGCGGCTGATGCGGCGGGTGACGGCTTCGGCTTCGTTTTGGTGGTCTATGGTCAGTCCGGGGATGGTTTTGCCGAAAAGTTCGGCATCGAGCAGGCGCTCGGCGTGGATGCCGGGGCGGTAGTTGTGTCTGACGGCGGGGTCGCGTTCTTCAAAGAGGTAGCCGACGACGCTGTCGCGGGTCAGTGCGATGCCGAGTGCGGCATCTTCGCCGCCGAAGATTCGGAAGAGTTCGTCTTGCGGAAAGCCGCCGCAGGCGAGAAAGATGCTGCGGCGGAATACGGTGTTGCCGCCGACGGTCATTTGAAGCCGTTCCCATGCGGTAGGGAATTGCGGGTGGTTGAGGTAGTGTTCGGGAAAGCCGATCGGGCGCAGTTTGAGGCGGACCAGGCTGAGGTAGGAATAGGCTTCCAAGCCGAGGTAGGCGGCGTTGAGGACGTTGTTTTCATAGACGTCGTCGGCGTCGAGGAAGGCGATGAAATCGGCTTGGCTTTGCATGGCGCCCCAGTTGCGGGCTTTGGCTGCGCCACCGTTTTCGAGCATGTATTCGCAGCGGACTTTGGGATGGATGGCGGCGAGGTCGCTCATGATGAGGCGTGTGTCGTCGAAGGAGGCGTCGTCAATCAGCCAGACGTTTTCGACGGCGGGTTGGGAAACGGCGCTTTCGACAGCCGCTTGAAGGGTGGCGGCGGAGTTGTAGCAGGGGATGATGACGTCTAGTGTGGGTCTCATAATGTGATGCTTTAAGGGGTTGTTGTGTCAAACGGTGGGGAAAGGTCGTCTGAAAACGGTATTTCGGGTTTTCAGACGACCTTTTGGTATTGCCTGATGCGGATTACAACACTTTCACGATGCTTTCGCACAGGTAGTCGATGTTGTCATCGGTAATGCCGGCGACGTTGATGCGGCCGGAGCGCACGGCGTAGATGGCGAACTCGTTTTTCAGGCGGTCGACTTGTTCGGGCGTGAGGCCGCTGAAGGAGAACATGCCGTTTTGTTCGATGATGAAGTCGAAGTCTTGAGTCGCGCCTTTGGCTTTGAGAAGCTCGACGAATTTTTGGCGCATGGCTTTGATGCGGCCGCGCATTTCGTCGAGTTCGGCAATCCATTGTGCTTTCAAATCCGCGTCTTTCAACACGAGGGCGATGGTGTTCGCGCCGTGGGAGGCGGGGTTGGAGTAGAGGGTGCGGATGATGGTTTTGACTTGGCTGTGGGCGCGGGCGGCGGTGGCTTCGTCTTCTGCGACTAAGGTGAATGCGCCGACGCGTTCGTTATACATGCCGAAGTTTTTGGAATAGGAGCTGGCGATGAGCAATTCTTTGTTGTATTTCAGGAAGGTGCGCAAGCCGTATGCGTCTTCTTCGAGGCCGTTGCCGAAGCCTTGGTAGGCGAAGTCAAACAGGGGCAGCCAGCCTTTTTCGGCGGAGAGTTTGGCGAGGGTTTCCCATTGTTCGGGCGTGGGGTCGATACCGGTGGGGTTGTGGCAGCAGCCGTGCAAAAGGACGACGTCGCCTTTTTGCGCTTGGCTGAGGTCTTCAATCATGCCGTCCCAGTCTAGGCTGTGTTTGGCGGCGTCGTAGTAGCGGTAGGGCTTGTCTTGGATGCCGACGGCTTTGAAGATGGCGTTGTGGTTGGGCCATGTGGGGTTGGAAATCCAGATGGTTTGCGCGTTCAACTGGCGTTTGGCGAACTCGGCGGCAATACGCAACGCGCCTGTGCCGCCGAGGCTTTGGGCGGTTTTGGCGCGGCGGCTGGCGACGATTTCGTGGTCTGCGCCGAAAAGAAGGATTTGGGTTTGCTCGTTGTAGTCGGCAACGCCGTCGATGGTGAGGTAGTTTTTGGTGGTTTCGCTCTCGAGCAGGCGTTTTTCGGCTTCTTTGACGGCTTTGACGATGGGGGTTGCGCCGGATGCGTCTTTATAAACGCCGATGCCGAGGTTGACTTTTTCGGGACGGGTTTCGGCTTTGAATGCTTCGCCCAAGCCTAAGATGGGGTCTGCGGGGGCGGCTTCGATGTGCTTGAAGAACATGGTTTCTCGCTTTGCAAAAAATGAAGGGACGGGATATTTCCTTTGGGATTTTACGCTGTTTCAAGTCGTCTGAAAATGAATGCGGCAGGTTTTGCGCAAATGGTTTACATCATGCCTTTGATACCGGCGAGGATGATGCCGTAGCGCAGGATTTTTCCGGTCAGGAGCATGAGTGCGGAGGTGTAGGGGTTGAGCCTGAGCCAGCCTGCGGCAATGGGCAGCGCGTCGCCGATAACGGGCAGCCAGGCAAACAAAAGGGGCAGGGTGCCCCAGCGTCGGAGCAGGCGCAGGGTCTTTTCAGACGACATTTTCTTGGACGGAATCAGCCGCCCCATCCAATAGGAAACCATGCTGCCCAAGCCGTTTGCCAGTCCGGCACACAACCACGCGCCGTATGCCTGTTCGGGATAGGTGTAGATGAACGCGGCGAAGGCAGCTTCGGACGTGCCGGGCAGGATGGTGGCGGAGGTGAAGGCGGAAGCGGCGAGTCCGAGGTAGGCGTAAATGAGGGGCATGGCGGATAAGTTTGCGTCAGGTCAAAGGTCGTCTGAAATAAGATTTTAAGTCGTTTGCGGGCAGGTTAATTGTAAAATTCAGACGGATTCTGTCTACAAAAATGCGTTATCGGACAGAATCTTGCTGAAACTCTGTGTAGTCGGCGTATTTCCAGTATTTGCAATAATGGCAAAAGCCAGTATGATTCAGCCCGTTATTAACGGATATTAACTGTTTATACGGTCAATTCCAATAAATCGAAAGGCAAATCATGTCTACGCCATCACAACAAAACCATAACCCCGCGCTGGTCGTCCTGACTACGCTCTTCTTCATGATGGGTTTCATCACCTGCATGAACGACATCTTGATTCCGCATCTGAAAGACATTTTCAAGCTGACCAACGTTCAGGCGATGCTGATTCAGTTCTGCTTCTTTACCGCCTATGCCATCATGTCAATTCCGATGGGGCATCTCGTCGGTAAAATCGGCTATAAAAACGGCGTTATCGGCGGCTTTTTGCTGACCGCCGTCGGATGCTTGTTGTTTTATCCCGCCGCAGAAAGCCTATCTTACCCGACTTTCTTGGGCGCGCTTTTCATTCTTGCTTCGGGCGTCACCCTGTTGCAGGTTGCGGGTAATCCGTATGTGACCCTGCTGGCGAAACCGGGCAAAGAATCAGTGACATTGACTTTGGTGCAGGCATTCAATTCATTGGGTACGACTATTGCTCCGAAAATCGGTTCATATCTCATTTTTGCCGATGCGGCTCAGAAAGCCAGCAAAGCCGAGCAAATCGCATCCGTCCAAATCCCTTATTTGGGTTTGGCGGGATTTTTGATCCTCCTCGCCGTCTTCGTGAAAATGATCCGCCTGCCCGATGCGCGCAAAATTGCCGTTGAGGAAAGCGAACACAACCACGACGGCAAAAGCAGCGTGTGGCAATACAAACACCTTATTCTCGGTGTGGTCGGCATTTTCTGCTACGTTGGCGCGGAAGTATCCATCGGCTCTTTCATGGTCAATGTTTTGGGCTTTCTGAAAGGATTGAATCATGCCAAAGCTGCAGACATGCTGGCGTTATACTGGGGCGGTGCCATGGTCGGACGCTTCCTCGGTTCGGCAGTCATGGCTCGAGTCGCACCAAACCGCTACCTTGCCTTTAATGCCTCAGTTGCCACTGCCTTGCTCGTCATTGCCATCATGGTTGGTAAAGGTAATGCCGACATCGCCATGTGGGCGTTGATTGCCATCGGTTTTTTCAACTCCATTATGTTCCCAACCATCTTCTCGCTGGCAACCAAAAACCTCGGCAAATTTACCAATTCTGCTTCAGGTATTCTTTGTACCGCCATCGTTGGCGGCGCGCTGATTCCTGTTTTGCAAGGTAAGATTGCTGATGATTTCGGTATGATGATTTCTTATGTTGCACCTGCCGTGTGCTACCTCTACATCGTCTTCTTTGCGCTTAAAGGTTATAAAGCCGACGAGTAAGCATGGTTTGAACTGAAGGTCGTCTGAAAACTTGGAAATCAGGTTTTCAGACGACCTTTTTGCTTTGCGGCGGACTTGTAAACCTGATCCGTCCAAACCGAGGTCGTCTGAAAATACGGCAACAGATTTTAACCGGACCTTAAGCCCGTTTTCAAAAGGCAGAACGCGTCCGCAATACGGTCTGACTGACTTATGGCATAATGCTAGCGGCAAAAATACAGGAGGTCTTCATGTCGAAAATCATCTTATTACACGGACTGCACATGCACTCTTGGGTGATGAAACCTTTAGCAGATATGCTGGAAAAGCAAGGTTTTGACGTTGCCCTGTTCGGTTATTACAGCGTCTGGCACACCATGCCGCAGCACACGCAGGCGTTGGCGGAATTTGTTGAAAAACACGATACGGGCGAGCCTCTGCATTTTGCCGGACACAGTCTGGGCGGGCTGGTGTTGCGCCACTTTGCCGCCGCCCATCCCGAAAAAATCACCGGGCGCATCGTTACCTTCGGCACGCCCCACCAAGGCAGCCGGGCTGCGCAAAGGGTGTTCCGGCTCGGGTTGAAAACCCCCGTACTCGGCGGCGCGTATCGCGATGCGCTCGACGGCGGCACGCCCGATTTGCCCGAACATATCGAACTGGGCAGCATCGCCGGCAACAAGCCGCTCGGGCTTGGGCGCGTATTGGGCTTGCACGGCGAACACGACGGTACGGTTTTGGTCAGCGAAACCCGCTGCCCGAATATGCGCGACCACGTTATCTTGCCCGTCAACCACAGCGGTATGCTGTTTAAACACATTACCGCAGAACAAACCGCAACATTTTTGCGCGAGGGGCGGTTTAATCATGGTTAAAAAGATATAAAATATTTTTTTATTTTAAATAAGGATATTTTATTTCAAAAAATCAAAATTAAAATCATATCGCATCAACTGAAATCTGTTATTACATTCATAAAAAATCACGGGGTCGTCTGAAAAGCGGTTTTTCAGACGACCCCGTGTGCTAAACTTCGTTAAATACACACAAAACAGGCAAAGCAATATGTTTGCATTCAAATCACTGCTCGATATGCCGCGCAAAGAGGCGCTTGCCGTCGTTGCGGCGTTAATCGGGGCGATGGGTTACACCATTATTTCGCTGGGCTGGCTGCCCCATATGTCCATCATTGCCGCCATTACCGTCCTCATCCTCTACGGCCTCGCGCGCGGGTTGAAATATAACGACATGCAAAAAGGCATGGTCGGCGCGGTGGGGCAGGGCATGGGCGCGATTTACCTGTTTTTCTTCATCGGGCTGATGGTCAGCGCGCTGATGATGAGCGGCGCGATTCCGACGCTGATGTATTACGGTTTCGGGCTGATTTCCCCCACTTATTTCTATTTTTCTGCTTTCGCACTGTGTTCCATTATCGGCGTATCCATCGGCAGCAGTTTGACCACTTGCGCCACCGTCGGCGTTGCCTTTATGGGCATGGCGGCGGCGTTTCATGCCGATTTGGCGATGACGGCGGGCGCGATTGTTTCCGGCGCGTTTTTCGGCGACAAAATGTCCCCGCTCTCCGATACCACGGGCATTTCCGCCTCCATCGTCGGCATTGATTTGTTCGAACACATCAAAAACATGATGTACACCACCATTCCCGCGTGGCTCATCAGTGCGGCATTGATGCTGTGGCTTTTGCCCAATGTCGCCGCACACGATATGAACAGCGTCGAATCCTTCCGCAGCCAGCTCGAAGCGACGGGCTTGGTGCACGGTTATTCGCTGATTCCGTTTGCGCTGTTGGTCGTGTTGGCGCTGTTACGCGTCAACGCCGTCGTCGCCATGCTCTTCACCATCATCGCCGCGCTTGGCGTTACCTATTTCCACAGCACACCCGACTTGAACCAGCTCGGCGCATGGTTTTACGGCGGCTACAAGCTGGAAGGCGAAGCGTTTAAAGACATCGCCAAACTCATTTCGCGCGGCGGTTTGGAAAGCATGTTCTTCACGCAAACCATCGTGATTCTCGGCATGAGTTTGGGCGGGCTGCTGTTTACGCTCGGCGTGATTCCGTCGCTGCTGGACGCCATCCGCGCGTTCCTGACCACTGCGGGACGCGCCACATTTAGCGTTGCCGCTACGTCGGTCGGCGTCAATTTCCTTATCGGCGAACAATATTTGAGTATTTTGCTTTCCGGCGAAACCTTCAAACCCGTGTACGACAAGCTCGGACTGCATTCGCGCAACCTTTCGCGCACGCTCGAAGACGCAGGTACGGTCATTAATCCGCTCGTTCCGTGGAGCGTCTGCGGCGTATTTATCAGTCATGCGCTCGGCGTACCCGTCTGGGAATACCTGCCTTATGCCTTCTTCTGTTATTTGAGTCTGATTTTGACGCTGCTGTTCGGCTGGACAGGTCTGACGTTGAGCAAGAAAGAAACCGCTTAACGCAGCGGGATAGACGGGTCGTCTGAAAACCTTCGGCATCGGTTTTTAGACGACCTTTTGCGCTATAATCGGGCAAACGATAAAGACACACACACAAATCCTACCCGTACCCCCATGAACAAACAGATCCGCCAAGAAATTTTCGAGCGTTTCCGCGCTGCCAATCCCCATCCGACCACCGAGCTTCATTTCAATTCCCCCTTCGAGCTTTTGATTGCCGTTTTGCTGTCGGCGCAGGCGACCGACGTGGGCGTGAATAAGGCGACGGCGAAGCTGTTTCCGGTTGCCAATACGCCGCAGGCGATGTTGGATTTGGGTTTGGACGGCGTGATGGAATACACGAAAACCATCGGGCTTTATAAAACCAAGTCCAAACACATCATGCAGACTTGCCGCATCCTGCTGGAAAAATACAACGGCGAAGTGCCGGAAGACCGCGAGGCTTTGGAATCGTTGCCGGGCGTGGGGCGCAAGACGGCAAACGTGGTGTTGAACACGGCGTTCGGCCATCCCGTCATGGCGGTCGATACGCACATCTTCAGGGTGTCCAACCGTACCAAAATCGCGCCGGGCAAGGATGTGCGCGAGGTAGAGGACAAGCTGATGCGCTTTGTGCCGAAAGAGTTTTTGATGGATGCGCACCACTGGCTGATTCTGCACGGACGCTACACTTGCAAGGCGCAGAAGCCGCAATGCGGGAAATGTATGATTAATGATTTATGCGAGTATGGCGCGAAGTTGATGTAAACGTTGATAAATTGTAAACAATCAACAAAACAACCTTCCCATTAGGTTAAAATTTCTGACGGCATTTTTTTATTTAAAATGAAATGCTTGAAAAAATACGGGCAAAAGGTAAAATTCGACCTTATCGGGTTGGAAAACGATAAAAGTTTCAGACGATCCCGGTTTTTTAAGATGCAAGAACACAATCCGTTATTCGGAAAAGGAAACGCGGTGCGCGAAAAAATGAAAAAATACAGATACTTTGCTTTGATAACGGCTTCTGCGCTGGCATTGGGCGGCTGCGACAAAATCAGCAGCTTCTTCGGCGGCGAGAGTAAAAGCGGAGAATTCGTACAGAGAATCGAACCCTCCAAAAATGACGGCAGCGTCGGTATGCTGCTGCCCGATTTCGCACAATTGGTGCAAAACGAAGGTCAGGCGGTGGTCAATATCCAAGCGTCCCCCGCCGGACGTGCCGCAGGCAGCGGGCAGTCTGAAGAGCAGGGCATGGACTTGAGCCAGTTTCCGGACAACGACCCGTTTTACGAGTTTTTCAAACGCCTGGTTCCGAATATGCCCGATATGCCGGAAGACCAATCTGCCGACGATGATTTGAATTTCGGTTCCGGCTTTATCATCAGTAAAGACGGCTATATCCTGACCAATGCCCACGTCGTCGCCGGCATGGGCAATATCAAAGTCCTGCTCAACGACAAGCGCGAATACACTGCCAAGCTGATCGGTTCGGATACGCAGTCTGATGTCGCGCTGTTGAAGATTGATGCTTCGGAAGAGTTGCCCGTCGTCAAAATCGGCAATCCGAAAGATTTGAAACCGGGCGAATGGGTTGCCGCCATCGGTGCGCCGTTCGGCTTTGACAACAGCGTTACTTCGGGCATCGTGTCCGCCAAAGGACGCAGTCTGCCGAACGAAAGCTACACGCCTTTCATCCAAACCGACGTTGCCATCAATCCGGGTAACTCCGGCGGTCCGCTCTTTAACCTGAAAGGTCAGGTGGTTGGCATCAACTCCCAAATTTACAGCCGCAGCGGCGGATTTATGGGCATTTCCTTTGCGATTCCGATTGATGTGGCGATGAACGTTGCCGAGCAGTTGAAAACCAGCGGTAAGGTTCAGCGCGGTCAGTTGGGCGTGATTATTCAGGAAGTGTCTTACGATCTGGCGAAATCGTTCGGCTTGGACAAAGCCAGCGGCGCGTTGATTGCCAAAGTGATGCCGAACAGCCCTGCCATGCAGGCAGGATTGCAAGTGGGCGACATCGTCCGCAGCGTCAACGGCGAAGAAGTGCGCGTGTCCAGCGATTTGCCGGTCATGGTCGGCTCGATGCTGCCGGGTAAGGAAGTCACGCTGGAAGTATGGCGCAAAGGCGAGAAAATCAATGTGAAAGTCAAACTCGGCAGCATGGCGGAGCAGAACGAAACGTCTTCACGCGCTACCGAGCAGCCGCAGCAGGCAAATCCGGCGGACGGCTTTACCGTCGATAATACGGGACTGACCCTGCGCGTCGATGAAGGTGCAGGCAAAAGCCGCCTGATTGTTTCCCGCGTCAGCGGAGCGGCGGAACGTGCCGGACTCAAACGCGGCGACGAAATCCTCGCCGTCAGCCAAATCAGCGTCAACGACGAATCGAGCTTCCGCAGCGCGTTGGCAGGCGCGGGCAAAAATGTGCCGCTGCTGGTTCAGCGCGACGGCAATACGCTTTTCCTCGCCCTGACTCTGCAATAAGGTGCAACGCAAGCGCCATTCAATGATAGAATACCCGCCATCCTAAGGTGGCGGGTATTTTGTAATTTTAGCAACTGATTGATTTGTTTGTTTTTTGATGGTTTTGCTCTTTTGGCTTTGTCAACAATCGCATTCAAAGGTCGTCTGAAAACGTTCCGCTCCGATTGACTTCCTATTAATAAAAATATTATGCACCTGATTGATTATTCACATTCGTTTTTATCCGTCGTGCCGCCGTTTTTGGCATTGGCGCTTGCCGTCATTACCCGCCGCGTACTGCTGTCTTTGGGCATCGGTATTTTGGTCGGCGTTGCCTTTTTGGTCGGCGGCAGCCCGATTGACGGACTGACACACCTGAAAGACATGGTGGTCGGACTGGCTTGGGCAGACGGCGATTGGTCGTTGGGAAAACCTAAAATCCTGATTTTCTTATTGTTGCTCGGTATTTTCACTTCTCTTTTAACCTTTTCGGGCAGCAATCAGGCGTTTGCCGATTGGGCGAAGCAACACATCAAAGGGAGGCGCGGCGCAAAAATGCTGACTGCCTGCCTCGTGTTCGTTACCTTTATCGACGACTATTTCCACAGTCTCGCCGTCGGCGCGATTGCCCGCCCCGTTACCGACAAATTCAAAGTCTCCCGCGCCAAACTGGCGTATATCCTTGATTCTACCGCCGCGCCGATGTGCGTACTGATGCCGGTTTCAAGCTGGGGTGCATCGATTATCGCCACGCTGGCAGGTCTGCTCGTTACTTACCACATCACCGGATACACGCCGATGGGTACGTTCGTCGCCATGAGCTTGATGAACTATTACGCCTTATTTGCCCTGTTGATGGTGTTCATCGTCGCATGGTTCTCCTTCGATATCGGCTCGATGGCGCGCTTTGAGAGAGCGGCATTGCAGGAAGTTCACGACGAAACCGCCGTTTCAGACGACCCCAAAGGTAGGGTTTACGCGCTGATTATTCCAGTTTTGGTGTTAATCGTCTCCACCGTTTCCGCCATGATTTACACAGGCGCGCAGGCCAGCGAAACCTTTACTATTTTGGGCGCGTTTGAAAATACCGATGTAAACACTTCGCTGGTGTTCGGCGGCACTTGCGGCGTACTCGCCGTCGTCCTTTGCACGCTTGGTACCATCAAAGCTGCCGATTATCCCAAAGCCATCATTCAAGGCATATCTTCGATGTTCGGCGCGATTACCATCCTGATTCTTGCCTGGCTCATCAGCACCGTCGTCAGCGAAATGCACACCGGCGACTACCTCTCCACGCTGGTTGCAGACAACATCCATCCCGGCTTCCTGCCCGTCATCCTCTTCCTGCTTGCCAGCGTGATGGCGTTTGCCACAGGTACAAGCTGGGGAACGTTTGGCATTATGCTGCCGATTGCCGCCGCGATGGCAGTCAAAGTCGATGCATCGTTGGTCATCCCGTGCATGTCCGCCGTTATGGCTGGCGCGGTGTGCGGCGACCACTGTTCGCCTATTTCCGACACCACCATCCTGTCTTCCACCGGTGCGCATTGCAACCATATCGACCACGTTACATCGCAACTGCCTTACGCCTTGACCGTTGCAGGCGCGGCAGCGGCAGGCTACCTCGTGTTGGGCATGACGCAATCGGCTTGGCTGGGCTTTTTCGCAACCGGCGTCGTCATGACCGCACTCATCTTCATACTGAAAGACAAAAAAGGCAAAGTTGCCTGATGTGTTTTCCCGTTTTCAGACGACCTTTGGTACTTTAAGGTCGTCTGAAACATTTTAAGGAACCCAAAAATGAACGCTCCTCATTCCATACCGCGCGGTCCCGTTATGGCAGACGTCGCCGCCTACTGTCTGACCGAAGAAGAAAAACAACGCTTGCTCGACCCGTCTATCGGCGGCGTCATCCTGTTCCGCCGCAACTTCGAAAACGTCGGGCAGCTCAAAGCCCTGGTTCAAGAAATCAAAGCACTGCGCACGCCCGAACTCATCATCGCAGTGGATCACGAAGGCGGCAGGGTGCAACGCTTCATCGAAGGCTTCACCCGACTGCCCGCCATGAACACCTTAGGGCAGATTTGGGATGCCGAAGGCGAAGCCGCCGCCAAAGAAAAAGCCGAGCAGGTCGGCTGGGTATTGGCGACGGAACTGACCGCCTGCGGCATAGACCTCTCCTTCACGCCCGTCCTCGACCTCGATTGGGGAACATGCCCCGTCATCGGCAACCGCAGCTTCCACCGCAACGCCGACACCGTAACCCAACTCGCCCTTGCCCTGCAAAAAGGTCTGAACCGGGGCGGCATGAAGTCCTGCGGCAAACATTTCCCCGGACACGGATTCGTCGAAGGCGACAGCCATTTGGTGCAACCCGAAGACACGCGCAGCCTTGTTGAACTCGAAGCCGCCGACATGATTCCGTTCCGCGCCTTAAGCGATGAAGGCATGGCGGCGGTCATGCCCGCCCACGTCGTTTATCCGCAAATTGACGGCAAGCCCGCCGGTTTCTCCGAAAAATGGCTCAAACAAATCCTGCGCCAAGACATCGGATTTAAAGGCGTTATCTTTTCAGACGACCTCACTATGGAAGGCGCAGGCGCAGCGGGCGGCATCAAAGAACGTGCAAACGCTTCCTTTACAGCAGGCTGCGACATCGTCCTCGTCTGCAACCGTCCCGACCTCGTGGACGAACTGCGCGACGGCTTCCAAATCCCCGTCAATCCCGATTTGGCAAACCGCTGGCAATACATGGCGAACACATTGGGCAAGGAAGCCGCCCAAGCCGTGATGCAGACGCCCGATTTCCAAGCCGCCCAAGCCATGACCGCGCAACTTGCCACGCCTAAAGACACCGCCGGCGGCGTGAAAGTCGGCGAAGCGTTTTAAAGGCGTTTGATTTAGAAAACATGAAAAAAGGTCGTCTGAAAAGCTGAATTGGGCTTTTTCAGACGACCTTTTGTCCGTTTATAGTGGATTAACTTTAAACCAGTACGGCGTTGCCTCGCCTTGTCCTGATTTAAAGTTAATCCACTATAAAAACGAGGAGGTTTGAAATCACATTAAGGTGTGCTTTATTGTGTGCCTGCCTTTGAATCCGCTATAAGCAGTTCCGAACAGTAAAAAAGGTCGTCTGAAAACCTTGAATTAAGGTTTTCAGACGACCTTTCCACAGCCTAAAGTCAGGACAATGAGACTTACACAATGCCTTGCGCCAGCATCGCATCGGCGACTTTGACGAAACCGGCGATGTTCGCGCCGTTGACGTAGTTGGTTTTGCCGTTTTCAGTGCCGTATTTCAGGCAGGATTCGTGGATGCTTTGCATGATGTCGAACAAGCGTTGGTCGACTTCTTCGCGGCTCCAGGCCAGACGGACGGCGTTTTGGCTCATTTCCAAGCCTGAAGTTGCCACGCCGCCGGCGTTGGAGGCTTTGCCCGGTGCATACAGGATGCCCGCTTTGACGAACTGATCGACCGCGCCCAAAGTAGAAGGCATGTTCGCACCTTCGGCAACGACGTAGCAGCCATTTGCCAGCAAGGTTTTGGCGGCTTCTTCATCCAATTCGTTTTGGGTCGCGCAGGGCAGGGCGACTTCGGCGGCAACGCCCCACGGTTTTTGGTTTTCAAAGTATTTCAAACCTTGTTCTTTGGCATAGGTAGAAACACGTTCGCGGCGGACTTCTTTCAGCTCGATAAGCGCGGCGAGTTGGTCTTCGGTCATGCCGCTGTCGGGGAAGAGGACGAAGCCGTTGGAGTCGGAAACGGTCAGCACTTTCGCGCCCAGTTGGATGGCTTTTTCGGCGGCGTATTGCGCGACGTTGCCGGAGCCGGAAATCAGCACGCGTTTGCCTTCAATCGAATCGCCGCGCGTTTGCAGCATGGATTGGGCGAAGTACACGGTACCGTAGCCGGTCGCTTCAGGACGGATAAGGCTGCCGCCCCATTCGAGGCCTTTGCCGGTCAGGACGGAGGCAAATTCGTTGCGGATTTTTTTGTATTGACCGAACAGGAAGCCGATTTCGCGGCCGCCTACGCCGATGTCGCCCGCAGGTACGTCGGTGTTCGGACCGATGTGGCGGTAGAGTTCGTTCATAAAGGCTTGGCAGAAACGCATCACTTCAGCGTCGGATTTGCCTTTTGGATCGAAGTCGGAGCCGCCTTTGCCGCCACCCATAGGCAGGGTGGTCAGGGCGTTTTTGAACACTTGCTCGAAGGCGAGGAATTTCAATACGCCCAAATCGACGGTCGGGTGGAAACGCAAGCCGCCTTTGTAAGGGCCGATGGCGGAGCTCATTTGAATACGGTAGCCGCGGTTGACTTGGACTTGTCCTTTGTCGTCCACCCAAGTGACGCGGAACATAATGACGCGCTCAGGTTCGACGATGCGTTCAAGCAGATTTTGCTGGGTGTATTTCGGATTTTTTGCCAAAAACGGCCCCAAGCTCATGAATACTTCTTCGACCGCTTGGTGAAACGGCTCTTGATTGGGGTTGCGTTGTTTTAGATTGGCAAACAAGGCATTCAGGTCAGTCATTTGGTGCTCCTTGAGAATAAGATTTGAAAGAGATAATGAATTTATGGAAAGAAATATAAACCTAATTTTTTTGCCTGCCAAGCGGTTTTGATGAAAATTGTTGACATTATTTTTTTGAGAATTTTATTATTTGGTATATGTTGCCAGTAAAATATAAAAATAATTTTTAAAATTCCATTATTTTTGTATAAATTGAATTTATATTCTAAGTAGTTAAACTAGAAATTCAGAGTGAGGCGGCGTAAAAATTTAATCTGGCGCAAATTTTCATGTAAATATGACCAATATTGTCAACAATAACGCTGATTTTTTGCTTGAAAAAGAAGCTAAGAAAGAAAATAACATGTTGAAAAAATGAATCTTGTTTTAGGTGGAAGGGCGTGTTTGTGGAGCGCTCAATAGCGGTTAACGCAAAGGTCGTCTGAAACCGGATTTGCCGTTTTCAGACGACCTTAGATTTTCATTAAAAGCCATGTATTCGCGCATCCGGATGCTATACAATACGCCCCAAAGCATTTCCAACAACACGCACTCTTAAAAGGATCACGATGAAAGCCTATCACGACTTAATGCGCCACGTTCTCGAAAACGGCACCGACAAATCCGACCGTACCGGTACAGGCACGCGCTCGGTGTTCGGCTATCAAATGCGCTTCGATTTGAGTCAAGGCTTTCCGCTGCTGACCACCAAAAAGCTGCACTTGCGCTCGATTATTCACGAGCTGCTTTGGTTTCTCAAAGGCGATACCAACATCAAATACTTGAAAGAGAACAATGTTTCCATTTGGGACGAATGGGCGGACGAAAACGGCGACTTGGGACCTGTGTACGGTTACCAATGGCGCAGTTGGCCTGCACCCGATGGCCGCCATATTGACCAAATTGCCAACGTGGTGGAACAAATCAAGAAAAATCCCGATTCCCGCCGCCTGATTGTCTCGGCATGGAATCCCGCGCTGGTGGATGAAATGGCATTGCCGCCATGCCATGCGCTGTTTCAGTTTTACGTTGCCAACGGCAAATTGTCCTGCCAGCTTTACCAACGCAGCGCGGACATTTTCCTCGGCGTACCGTTCAACATTGCCAGCTACGCACTGTTGACCATGATGATTGCCCAAGTTTGCGGGTTGGAAGCAGGCGAATTTATCCACACCTTCGGCGATGCGCATCTGTACAGCAACCATTTCGAACAGGCAAAACTGCAATTGAGCCGCGACTTCCGCGCGCTGCCGGTGATGAAAATCAATCCCGAAGTCAAAGACTTGTTTGCATTCAAATTTGAAGATTTCGAGTTGGAAGGTTACGACCCGCATCCGCACATTAAGGCTGCCGTAGCGGTGTAGGGCAGGGAATAGATATAGTGGATTAACTTTAAACCAGTACGGCGTTGCCTCGCCTTGCCGTACTATCTGTACTGTCTGCGGCTTCGTCGCCTTGTCCTGATTTAAAGTTAATCCACTATAAAAGGTCGTCTGAAACTTTTCAGACGACCTTTTTGTTGGTTTGGTTTACACCTCGATTTTATTGGGAGTGAAGGTTTCCCATTTGTTGCAGGCAGGGCAGTGCCAGAAGAAGACTTGGGATTTGAAGTGGCAGTTGCGGCAGCGGTACATGACGCTGCGTTGGAGTTGGCGGCCGATGACGGAGCGCATCATGTCGGCATCGGCTTTCCATGCAGGATTCATGTCGCTGATTTTCAAACCGAGCAGGCGGTATACGCCGTTGAGGTCGGGTTTTTGACGCACGAGTTCGACGGCGAGTTGGGCGGCTTCGCTTTCACCTTTGAGCAGCAGGGCTTTTTCGTAGATGACGTTGATAAGGTCTAAATCGGGGAAGGTCTGCATATAGCCGATAAGCCTGTTCAGCCCTTCTTCCTGTTTGCCTTGGGCGGCGTAGGCTTCGTAGAGTTTTTCGCCGACCATGCTCAGGTAGGCATGGTTTTGCTGCTCGATGGCGCCGTATGCCTCGACAGCGGCGGGGAAATTGCTCTGTTTGGTTTCGATGTCGCCCAAAATCATGTTGGCACGGGCGCATTTTTTGTTGGCGTCCAAGGCTTTTTGGACGTTGTAACGGGCGGCGTCAAGGTTGGATTTGAACAGCGCGGTTTGGGCAAGTTCGCAATAAAACTGTGCAATTTCAAATTGGTAGGTTTGCTCGTCGTGGCTGAGGAGTTGCGCGGTTTCGATGGCTTTTTCCCAGTCGCGGTCTTGCTGGTAGATGCTGAGCAGATGCTGACGGGCTTCGCGCGCCATGTTGCCTTCCTGCAAGCCGATGAAGATTTGTTCGGCACGGTCAACCAAGCCTGCGCTTTGGTAGTTTTGTGCGAGTTCAAACAACACCCGCGCGCGTTTTTCGTTGACGGTATCGGGCGAGTCGAGCAGGGCTTGGTGCATATTGATGGCTTTGTCGTTTTCGCCGCGCTGACGGTAGAGTTTGCCCAAGGTCAGGTTGAGGTCGTAAGACTGCGGCTGCTGGTCGATGACTTCCGCCAACTCGCGGGCGGCACGTCCGCTGTTGCGGTCAACCAATGCGTCCAGACTTTTGTAAAAGCCGGCAGGCACGCTTTTCGCCTGTTTCAACACGGTTTTCATGTCGATACGGGCGGCAAACCAGCCCATGGCGAAAAAGACGGGCAAAAGGGTAATGGGCAGGAGGATGACCCACAATTCGTTGTCCATGTGATTCCTTTTTTAAGGCTTGGGCGTTTGTACGGGTTGTTTGGCAGGGGCAGTCGTTTGCGGTGCGGGTTGCTGTGATACAGGGGCGGCAAGGTCTTTTTCGCTCAAATGCGCGTGTTTTTTAACTTCGGCACGCAGGCGGTTGTTTTCGCTGCGCAGCGCCAAAAGTCTGCCGAACAGGGCAAACATGCCGAACACGATACCGATGACAAACGCGCCGAAGAGGACGACAATCAGCGGTAAATCGGCTTTCTGACCGGGCAGGTAGTGGAAGGCGACGCTGTCGGTATTGATGACGGCGAGCAGTAAAAACAATAATAAAATGATGACTTTGATAATGGTATAAATCAGTTTCATGGATGTCTCCGGCGGTATGCCTGTCGGAAAGTTTTGAAAAGGTCGTCTGAAAATTCAGTAGGGCGGTCGATAGGGATTCCGTTTCCGAACCCGTTTGCCGCAGATGCGGCTTAGTTTAAACGATTTGGATTGTTTCGGATAGGATGTGCGGCAGTTTTCAGACGACCTTAGGCTTCATTATATATATGTAGTAAACGGTAGGCATGATTGCTGACAATTCGTATGTGTATCGGAATGGATGGTTTTCCGTATTTCGTTATCAGGCAAGGGCTTGGGCGAAAGCTGTTTGCGAAACAAGTATTCGGACTTGTCAAAACCATCCGTACAGGCGTATCTTTCAACTTTTAATATCTAAACAGAACCAAACAGAATAAGAAAGGCAATCACCATGAGCAGACCCGTACCCGCCGTGTTCGGCAGCGTCTTCCACGCCCAAATGCCCGTTATCGCCCACAAGGACGGCAAATGGCAGCCGACCGAATGGCAAACTTCCTCAGACCTCACCCTCGCGCCCGGCGCGCACGCCCTGCATTACGGCAGCGAATGCTTTGAAGGCTTAAAAGCCTTCCGTCAGGCAAACGGCAAAATCGTCTTGTTCCGCCCGACGGCAAACATCGCCCGTATGCAGCAAAGCGCAGACATTTTGCACCTGCCGCGCCCCGAAACCGAAGCCTATCTGAATGCCCTGATCGAATTGGTCAAACGCGCCGCCGACGAAATTCCCGATGCGCCTGCCGCGCTGTATCTGCGCCCGACGCTCATCGGTACCGACCCCGTTATCGGCAAAGCCGGTTCGCCGTCCGAAACTGCGCTACTCTATATCCTCGCGTCTCCGGTCGGCGACTATTTCAAAGCCGGTTCGCCCGTGAAAATTTTGGTTGAAACCGAGCACATCCGCTGCGCACCGCACATGGGTCGCGTCAAATGCGGCGGCAACTACGCCTCCGCCATGCCTTGGGTACTGAAGGCAAAAGCCGAACATGGTGCAAATCAAGTCCTGTTCTGCCCGAACGGCGACGTACAGGAAACCGGCGCGTCCAACTTTATCCTGATTAAAGGCAACGAAATCATCACCAAACCGTTGACCGACGAATTCCTCCACGGCGTTACCCGCGATTCTGTGCTGACCCTCGCCAAAGACTTGGGCTACACCGTCAGCGAACGCAATTTCACCGTGGACGAACTCAAAGCCGCAGTCGAAGAGGGCGCGGAAGCGATTCTGACCGGTACCGCCGCCGTCATCTCGCCCGTAACCTCTTTTGTCATCGACGGCAAAGAAATCGAAGTGAAGAGCCAAGAACGCGGCTACGCTTTGCGCAAAGCCTTGACCGACATCCAATACGGTTTGGCGGAAGACAAACATGGCTGGTTGGTTGAAGTGTGCTGATTTGATTTCGTATTAATAGAACAGATCCAAAGGTCGTCTGAAAGAAAATTTCTTTTCAGACGACCTTTTTATTTTGTAAACAGATTTTGTCGTGCCATTTGTAAAAAAATATCCCGATGTTTGGTGTGTTGTTGTGAAAAACAGTCACTATTTGAACTAAAAAATAAAAAAATTTTTCTATTTTTCAAATAATTAAAAAATTTTAATATTTGCTAAGTTATGAAAATGTAATTATACCAATTCAATATGCTAAAATCATTTCATTACTCGTTTGGTATATTTAGTTGCTGAAAAATGTCGAAAAAGGGACTTAAATCGACATTGCAGTGAACTAAATAGATACTCTAGAACTCTGATAGACTTAGGTTTTCGTTTTTTAATGTAAAGCAGTGTTTAATATATTAATGTGACATTACAAGATGACTGTTCCAAAGAGAGAGCTTTGGAATGACTTTTACAAGATCATGAAAAGTCGTCTGAATGTTATAGGGATATTTAAGTGCGGTTTTATGTTTAAAAGGCGGAAGGATTAAAAAAAGAGCGTCAGGTTTTGAGGTTTTAGAATGAGTAATAATCGTTACAGCTATTTAAATGACGATGGAAATGATTTCAAATCATTCAAACGACATATAAAGATCGCTGAAAAAGGGTAGGAAAGCATTGCTTTCGTTGCCTCAGACGCAAGTCTGCGGCTTTTAAACTAGGGAAAATATATTATGTCAACTAAAACCACGTACTCTTTCTTCAATCTCGGACAAACAAGAGTTCACACTAAAAGTCAAACTTCTCAATCTAATCATGCAGTAGCCGCAAGCCAAGATCATGCCGGCCATGCTCCTTCTGCATTGAACAAATTGATTTACGACCATTCTTTTGGCGGTCTGAATCTGGCAGCAGCCCTCCCTAAACAATTGAGGGGGCAGGATAAAATTTTTGGTCTGCAACATACGCCCTCTACCGATACTGCCGCAGTCAATACTTCAAAAAATACCAAACCGGCGCTGGTTGCCGACCGCAGTAAATTAACCAGCAAAGAAATGGCCATTATGTCTCAGGTTCTCCGTGCTGATGTCGTTGCACGCAAACAGGCAGAAGCCCAAGCAGCCAAAGAGCAGGTCATGGCAAAATATCAAGCTGCCAGACAGGCCGCTGTTGCCGCCGCCGCTGCAAGACATGCAGAAGCTATGGAAAAAGCAAAAGCTGCTGCTGCAGTACGTCAAGCCGAAGCCTTGGAAAAAGCCAAAGCAGCATCGGCTGCAAGACAGGCTGAAGCGTTAGAAAAATCAAAAGCCGCACATGCAGCCAAACAAGCGGAAATTGCCGCTAAAACCAAAGCAATCCTGGCTGAAAAACAGGCTGCCGAGAAAGCGCAACATACTGAAAATGATGTTGCACACCATCATCAAACCAACGGTAAAGCGGCGCATTCAGCACCAGCGGTAACGGTTGCCCACAAACATGAAGACAATCAGGCCGGTGACAATAAAGAAACGGCTCGACACAATACTTCAAAATCCAATGAAGCCCATACTGCTAGACAGGCCGAACATCAAGCCAATCATCAAGATGAAGTAAAAGAAGGGGAGGTTTCCAACTACACCGTTCATCAATCGAAAGAATTTGGCAGATACATCGACGTCAATGATTTTGGCGCAGATCCGACCGGGAAAAAAGACAGCTTGGCAGCCATCAAAGCGGCATTGACTGCGGCACACAAAGAAAAAGCCATGCTGTTCATGGACGGTACTTACTATATTTCCGACCAAATTGTCATCAATGGCAATAATTCGGGTGTCAAAGGTATTTTTGGTTCGGGCATGGGCAAAACGCTGATCACCTTTGATAAAGCGCAGGTCGGTGTGTTCAACCCCAATACCAATCACGATGATATTCGCGCATTTGCCGGTATTTTGGTGGATGGACAAAGCCATAAAACGATTGCGAATCTTTCTGTTAAATATACCAATCCGGACTTTTACCGGAAGGGCTTGAGCTACTTCGGTAAGGTCAGCGGTATTTTGGTCAACGATGCCGACCATACTTTAATCAGCAAAGTCGAGGTATCCGGAGTCAACCGTGCCGGTGTGATGTTTACATCGACTGATGCATTGGTTCGGGAAGCAGGTAAAAGCCAAACTTACAAAGCACGCGTCCAAAGCGGTGAGATCAACGAACAATATGACCATCTGCCTTTGGGTGAGAACAACCGTATTGTCGACTCCTATCTGCACCACAACCGTGTTGCCGGCGCGATGGTCGGATATCAAAAGAACTTTGTCGGCGAAGGCAATAGATTGGAGTGGAACGGCCACGAAGCTGATGGCGGTACAGGTTATGGCATGACTGCGATGGCAGGCAGCTACAACTACGGCATTACTTTCCGCAACAATACGACCGACCATAACTACCGTAAAGGTTTGGATGTACATGATGGTACCGGTATCGTTATCGAAAACAACGTCTTAAACGGCGACCGTCTGTATGGTATCGCTGCCTACAACCGCCAATTTTCCATGGATAACGTGAAAATTAAAGACAACGTTATTACGCAAGACCCGAATTTCCGTCTTTATATGGATGATGATTTAGGCAAGCATTACCACATGTATTCCGGCATCCAAGTGCAAACCAATACCCAATTGCGCGATTTGCATACGGCGGATAAAGGTTATTACGACATCAGCGGCAATACCATTAAAAATTTGGCAGTGTATCAAAACCACATCCAAACTTATGGCATCGAATTCCGTAACCATGAAAACAAAATGGATTACACGCTGAATATTACCGACAACAAAATCGACGGTGAGTCCACCAAATACCTGATGGCAGTGATTAACAACACATACGATCATGTCAGCAAACACGACGGTATCGGTACGGGCACCATCAATATCAGCGACAATACTGCCAATATCGGAAAAATTGCACCGGGAGCCGTGCCGTTCTATTTTGAAGAACACCGCTCGGATGTCCCTCTGCATGGTTCGATAACGTTAAACAACAACAATATTACCGTTCGCGAAGAGTCGGCCGGTTATCGTGAATTCGCCTATATGCGTACCAATGCCAAAGAGTACAACGTGACCAACAATACGTTGTCCCTCCACGGCAAACTGAACGATGCCATTGTGGATGTCAACAGTACCGGTGACGGCGTAGGAAAAGCCACGTTGAATGTTGCCAACAATACCCTGCATACCGACATCAAAGGCAAACTGTATGCGACTTGGTTGAAACATGAGGCAGATATCGATACCTTTGCCGGCAGCAATACCCATAATGGCGACCAATTGAAAGATGTGAATACAACCGGTAAGGACATCGCGCTTTCTGATGTATTGGGTCATGTGCATAACAAAGTTGAAGCAATCCACGATACTGTTTATGCCAATCACCCGAAATATCCAACCATGATTGATGATCAGACTTACCATAACGGCATTTTGTAATGGTGTTTAAAAGGTCGTCTGAAACGGTAAATTGCCGTTTCAGACGACCTTTCGGCGTTTTTAGAAACCGAACAATACAATGATGTTGTCACATTAAATTATTTGTGTTAAAAGTCATTTACATTCCCATTGGATTGTTTTTTTAAGGAACAGTAAATGAAAAAGACGTTTTGTCTAGTATTGGCGGCGGCATTTGGTTTGAGCGCATGCAGCAGCCTTGAAAACAAATCTGCCCATGAAATGATGGCAATTTCCCTTGATCGCGTCTATACGGATGATTACAGCTATAACATTGATAGCGAAGTGAAGTTTCATACTTCTACTGCCGAAGCAGGTGTGGCGCCGGAAAGCGAGAAGAAAGCCCGTTTGGAAGAAACAAAGAAGGATCAAGCCGAACTTGACAAACAAGTCAAAGAATTGAACGAAGACGGAATCGAACTTTCGGAAGAAGATCAGACCAAGCTGAAAGAAGCCTTGCTGGACACCGACAATGATAAATGGTTCACTGAGATGCTCGACAAATGGCAGGAATATCCGGTTGCCGGACGTTATTTGGAAGGCGTGCGTTTGAAATCGCATATAGCTATTGACCTACCTGCCAAAAAAGCCGAATGGATTCCCGCTATTACAGTTAACCATCGCAATGAGCAATTGAATATCCAATCTCCCATGCTGATTGATGGTGAAAATCTCAGCCTGACTATTGATCAGCCTTTGCTCAACTCGATGATTATGAGCTTCTTTACGAGCGAAGAGATCCGTAAGCGTTTGGCTGAAGAGCAACCCATCAGCATCCAGCTTAAAGATGAAGAGATGGTAAAAGGTATTCCTTTGCGCCATGCAACAAAGGCGGCATTTAAAGCCTTTATTGAAGCCAGCAAAGCTGCTCCTGCTGAAGCATACCGCCTTGAAAATATGGATGAATTCGGTAAGCAAAACAAAGCAAAATATCGCATCCATTACACCCATAAAGACGAATATGACCCGCTCTTTATCAATGCTTTCGCTAAAGAATTCAAAAAAGAATTTGATGCTCTGAAGAAAAAACCGGAGGAAGGCTCTACGGCTGAAGGCTACGAGAAAGTTGAAAAATTCTTTGGCGAGTTTATAGATAGTACAAAAGAGAAAGGCCTCTCAATGCACTCCGGCTTTGAAAAGATGGTCGGCATGCCTCTCTATTATGACTACTATCTGAATGGAAAAGGCAGATTGTTGGCAACGCGTATTTATACGCAGGTCAACAGCAAAAGCAACACTCAGGCGTTGAACATCGTTATGGAAAGTATTTACCACAATTACGGCAAACCCGTATTCAAGTTTAAGCCTGCAAGCGAAAAAGTCATCGACATAAAAGAGTTGACAGTACCTATCATATCTAGATTATTGTTGCCATCGGGTTATGACCCAGAGGCAGAAACTGATTCCGAAGAAAATACTGAAGAACATTCAGCAACTGAAGAATAATCATCTGCCGACAGGCCGCCGAGATTTTCGAGCGGCCTGCTTATTGCAAATTTGACAGTGTTTACCTACGATGAGCCCTTGGTGCATTTCGTCTGAGTTTTTCAGACGACCTTTTTAAGGAAAACTATGTTTGGAAACTTTGATTTCAGTTATGTGCTGCTTGCTATCCCACCGGTGATGCTTTCCTTGGTCATGCGTGAGATTGCACGCGGTTATGTTGCATATCGCTGTGGCGACCCCACCGCATTACAATTCGGACGGTTGACATTAAATCCGATGGCGCATATCGATTTGATAGGAACAATCATCGTACCTGCGTTGAGCCTGGCGTTAACACCGTTTGTTTACGGCTGGGTACGCCCCATACCGATCAATGCCCGCAATTTTAAGAATGTACGCAGCGCGCGGAGATGGATTGCCGTTGCCGGTCCGGTAACCAATCTGATTCTGGTGTATTTCTGGGCGATGCTCTCGTTTTTAGGTGGCGCTGTCCCAGAGGCGTATGTTGACCCATTAATGATCATGACCCAGTTTGGTATGACAATTAATATAGTTTTGATCGTCATTAACCTGCTTCCGATTTTGCCGCTCGATGGTGGCGTCATTCTTGACTCTTTCCTCAATGCAAAATGGTCTATGAAGTTTCGTCAAATCGAACCTTATGGAACATGGATTGTTTTGGCTTTGCTTCTTACGGGCGCGTTGTCGGGTTTGATTAACTTATTTTCTCTGATGATAGGGAGTTCAGTCTCTATCTTTACCGCATTGATTTTGGCAGGTATAGCCGACTTAGTAAAATAGCAAGGTAAATGGAAAACAAAGGTCGTCTGAACTTTTGAACTGGCCCCCAAATCTTGGACACTCATAAAAGCCTTTTCAGGCGCTCTGTGTAAGCTGGGTTCTGTATGCGACAGGACTCAGCTTTTTCAATTTCAAACTGCAACGCTCCCGGTTGTAGTAATCCATATAGTCATCTATCTGCTTCATCAATTCGTCCACCGTCAATTCACCTGCGTTATAGAAACACTCCGTCTTCAACACCGCAAAGAAGCTTTCCATCGGCGCATTGTCCCAGCAGTTCGCCTTTCGCGACATGCTTTGAACCATGGAATGCTCCGCAAGCAATTCCCTATACCCCGCCGTACGGTACAGCACACCTTGGTCGGAATGCAGCATCGTTCCCTTATCAGTCAGACGGGGTGCAGCTTTTTCGAGCATTTCCTTCACCATTTCGCTGTTAGCATTGCGGCTCATGGCGTAGGCGACGATCTCGCGGTTGAACAGGTCCAATATCGGCGAGAGGTACAGTTTGCCGTCGCTCCCTTTGAGTTCGGTCACGTCGGTCAGCCATTTTTCGTTGGGTTTTTCGGCTTTGAACCGGCGTTTGAGGAGGTGTTCCGATATTTCGCCCATGGCGGGATGGCGGTAGGCTTTTTTCGCCCGTATTTTGGCTTTCAGCCCCATCTGTTTCATCAACCGCGCTGCTTTTTTGCGGTTCCAACCCAATGCTGCGGCAATGCGCCTTTGCCCGTAGCGTCCTTTATGCCGCCGGTAGGTTTCGACGAGGAGGGCTTTGTCGGCTTCATCGGGGTCGGGTCGGTCTTGATGGTGGTAGTAAAAGCTGCTTTTGGGCAGGTTTGCGATGTGCAGCAGGTATTTGAGCGGGTGTTGCGCCCTCAGTGTTTGGACGGTTTGGCTTTGTCCTTTTCGGTCCGCTTTTGGCTGAGGGCTTTTAACTCCTTTAGGTAGGCAACCTCTGCACGCATATAGCACAACTCTTCAATAAGCTCTGCCTGTGTTTTTTCTTGGTCGGGTTTATCTGCGATGAAGGGGTTTTTGCGGTGGTCGGTCATGGTTTTGGATTGGGGATGTTCGAGTGCGCCGATGCCGCCTTCTTGATAGGCGCGTATCCATCGTCTCAGGTGGGTTCGGGAAATGCCGTAGTGGTCTGCGGTACGCTGTTGGCTGCGTATATGCAGGTAGTGAAGTACGGCTTGGTATTTGAAGTGTAATGTATATTTGCTCATAAAAAAACTGCACCTTGTGAGTTGGAGGGGGGATGTCCAACTTTTGGGGTGCAGTTCACTTTTTCAGACGACCTTTTTTCCTATCCGTCAAAGTAAATCCCATTGGAAACCCTGCTTAAAAATTGTACAATGGCAGCCCTTTCCATACGGCGGTTTGACCATGCGCATCGGCGGCTACATTATCGACAATCCCATTGCACTCGCCCCGATGGCGGGCATTACGGACAAACCGTTCCGCCGACTTTGCCGAGATTTTGGCGCGGGTTGGGCGGTGTGCGAAATGCTGACCAGCGACCCGACGCTTAGAAATACCAAAAAGACCCTGCGCCGCAGCGATTTTGCCGATGAAGGCGGTATCGTTGCCGTCCAGATTGCCGGCAGCGATCCGCAGCAGATGGCGGATGCCGCGCGTTACAACGTCAGCCTCGGGGCGCAGGTTATCGACATCAACATGGGCTGTCCCGCCAAAAAAGTCTGCAACGTTCAAGCCGGCAGCGCGCTGATGCAGAACGAACCGCTGGTTGCCGCCATTCTCGAAGCCGTCGTCCGCGCGGTGGACGTTCCCGTGACCCTCAAAACCCGTTTGGGCTGGCATGACGACCACAAAAACCTGCCCGCCATCGCCCGCATCGCCGAAGATTGCGGCATTTCCGCCCTTGCCGTCCATGGACGCACACGCACGCAAATGTACAAAGGCAAAGCAACTTACGACCTGATTGCCGAAACCAAAGGTCATCTGAAAATCCCCGTCTGGGTCAACGGCGACATCACTTCGCCGCAAAAAGCCGCCTCCGTCCTCAAACAAACCGCCGCCGACGGCATCATGATAGGGCGCGGCGCACAAGGCAGACCGTGGCTCTTCCGCGATTTGAAACATTACGCCGAACACGGCGTTTTGCCGCCTGCCTTGAGCTTGGCAGAATGCAACGCCACCATTTTGAACCACATCCGCGCCATGCACGCGTTTTATGGCGAAGTCGCCGGTGTACGCATTGCCCGCAAACACATAGGCTGGTACATCAACGAAATGCCCGACGGCGAGCAGATACGCAGGGACATCAACCGCTTGGACAGCGCCGCGGCACAATACGACACCCTTGCTGCCTATCTTGAGACGCTTTCAGAAAAAACTGACCGCTGGGTGTGTGAGTATCGTGGAGGTAAGGCGTTTCAGACGACCTTTTTATCTTGGGAGAAGTAAATATGAAATTAACGCCGCGTTTACAAAGCTTGGGTATTGCTGCGCTGTTGATGACAGGATACGGTTTTTATGCTTATGACTATAATTTGATAGCCTGTAAATTAATGGATCGCTCTTGGAATGACGACAAGGGCAGGTGCATTAATCCCAATTGTCGTCAACATGATGCGTGTATGCTGAGTGCAGGGGAGGATAAAGCAACATGCGAAACCATCCGCCCTGGCGACAGCTTGGATAAAGCTTGGTATGTGCTGGGTAAGCCTTGGCATGAGGAAAACGGGCGGTTCTTTTGGAGTAATAAATATGGAGATCATGTAGCAGAAATCGAACCTGACGGAGAAAAGGTTGGCAAGATTACCTGCTTGGGGGAGTAGGTTGCGTGGACTGTAATCCGGCATGGTGAAGGCTTGATGGTTAATCTTCATTCATTTTTAAAGGCTGATGTGCCTTTCTACAACCTCCTCTTTAATACAAAAGGCTTCAGTATGACTTTTGGGCATGGCTTTTGGATTATCACCGGCGTATATTTTTTGGCGTGCATGTCGCCCGGTCCCGATTTTGTACTCGTTTCGCAGCAGGTGTTGAGCCGGGGGCGGGCTGCCGGAATGTTGACCGCGCTGGGCATTGCGTTGGGATTCGGTATCCACATTATTTATTCCGTACTCGGCTTGGTCACGCTGGTGGCTCAGTCCACCCCCGCTTCTGACCGCGGTCAAAATCGTCGGCCGCCTGTATCTGCTGTATATCGGCTATAAAGGTTTGCGCGCGAAAGCTGCGGGCGGGACGGTCGAAATCCGTAAGGACCATATGGCGGATAAACCGACACGGAAAACGATATGGCGCGGGGTGTTGTGCAATGTGCTGAACCCGAAGGCGGTCGTGTATATGCTGTCGCTGTTTACCGTCGTATTGTCGCCGGATACGCCGATGTGGCAGATGGGGGTTTATGGCGTATGGATGGCGCTGATGCTGTTCGTTTGGTTCAGCCTTGTCGCGCTGATGTTGTCCGCCCCTGCCGTGAGCAAACGTTTTCAGCGTTTCGGCCATTGGATAGACCGATTTTGCGGCGGGGCGTTGGCTTTGCTGGGGATTAAGGTTATCAGCGGGTAGCTTGGGTTGTCGGGCCAACAGGATGATTTTTATCCGGGAATGGCGGCAATATCAGGTCGTCTGAAAACACAGTTTCATCGAAATAAAAAACAATTTATCTATACAAACTCAACAAACGTCGTCTGAACCCCGTTTCAGACGACCTGTCATTTTTTAAAAATAACGAAGGAGGATATGTTATGAAACAACCCATCCCCGATATTGCGCAATGCGTTGAACAGAATTTGCAACAATATTTCAAAGACTTGAACGGTACGGAGCCTTGCGGCGTGTACGATATGGTGTTGCACCAAGTGGAAAAGCCCATGCTGATTTGCGTGATGGAACAATGCGGCGGCAATCAGTCTAAGGCGGCGGTTATTTTGGGGCTGAACCGCAATACGCTGCGTAAGAAACTGTTGCAGCACGGTTTGCTGTAAATATCGGTCTTGTTGCAAAGGGAGAAAACTGATGAAGCAGGAACTTCGCCATGACGGCGGTACACGGGGAAAAACGCTGAACGTCCATTTCGTCTTGCACGAGGATTTTGAAGTGCCGGGCGCGTATTGGAATTGGGCGCGGTCGCGCGGGCATCGTACGGCGTTGACTAAGGTTTATGAGTCGGAAGCGTTGCCCGAAAACGCGGACGGTATCGATTTCCTGATTGTCATGGGCGGACCGCAGTCGCCCGATGAAGACAGGCAGGCTTTTCCGTATTACGACCCTGAAGCCGAGCTGCGCCTGATACGTCAGGCGGTAGCGGCGGACAAGTACATTGTCGGCGTGTGCTTGGGCGCACAGCTTTTATCCGTCGCCTACGGCGCACGGCACGGGCGCAGCCCGCACCGCGAAATCGGCGTGTATCCGGTCGAGTTGACGCAGGAAGGTTTGAACGACCAGCATACTGCCTTGTTGGGTGCGTCTTTCCTTGCGGGGCATTGGCACGGGGATATGCCCGGACTGACGGATGGGGCGGCAGTATTGGCGGCGAGTAAAGGTTGTCCGCGCCAGATTGTCCGCTTCTCACCCAAGCATTATGCGTTTCAGGCGCATTTGGAATTTGACCGCGCCGCCGTCGGCCTCTTGATTGCCGCCGACGGGCGTGAAAACTTGGCGGCGCAAAGCAGGACGCAGGCTTATGTGCAGCATCCCGATGAAATCGAGCGTTTCGATTTTACGCAGATGAACGCGAAACTCTTTGCCTTTTTGGATTCGCTGACCGAATCGAGGCAGGGTGGGGTGTGATGTCCCGCCTTTCATCAGTGCATCCTTTTATCCGACTACTTGAGCCATGATTTACCAAATACTCTCCTTATTGATTTGGGGCAGCTCGTTTATCGCCGCCAAATATACTTACGAGATGCTTGATGCCGCGCTGATGGTCGAGGCGCGGCTGTTGATTGCTGCGTTGATGGTGCTGCCTTCCTGTTACCGTCATTTCGGCAAGATTCCGCGCCGCGAGTGGAAGCCCTTGTTGTGGATTGCCTTTATCAATTACGTCGTGGTTTTGCTGCTTCAGTTTATCGGTTTGAAATACACGTCCGCCGCCAGCGCGATTACCATGGTCGGGCTTGAACCCTTGCTGGTGGTGTTTGTCGGGCATTTCTTTTTCAACGACAAAGCGAAAATTTACCACTGGATTTGCGGTGCGGCGGCGTTTGTCGGGATCGGGATGATGGTGTTGGGCGGCGCTGAAGAGGGCGGCGCGGTCGATTGGTTCGGCTGTTTGCTGATTTTGCTTGCCGGAATCGGTTTTGCCGGTGTGATGCGCCCGAGCCGAGAGATGATTGCCCGCATTGGCGCGCCTGCATTTACTTCTGCTTCCATGGCGGCGGCGGCGGTGTTGTGTCTGCCGTTTTCGCTGGTGTTGGCTGAAAGTTATGAAGTCCGCTGGTCGTGGGGCGGCGTGTTGTCGGTTTTGTATTTGGGAGTGGGATGCAGTTGGCTTGCCTATCTTTTATGGAATAAGGGCATGAACAAAGTCCCTGCCAATGTCTCCGGACTCTTGATTTCGCTCGAACCTGTTATCGGCGTCATCATGGCGGTATTGATTCTGGGCGAACATTTATCCGCCGTGTCAGCTTCGGGCGTGTTCATCGTCATCGCCGCGACGTTTGTCGCAGGATGGCTGTCGAACAGGGGAAAGAATACGTAAGGGGTTGTCTGAAAACGTGTAAATCGGGTTTTTAGACGACCTGAGAAGGTACGCGAGTATCTTGTTTTGATGTGGTTTTAAAAATATCAGGAAATTTTTGATGAAATATATGATTGCCCTGCTGCTTGCCGCCAGCCCCGTTTTGGTATCGGCTGCGCACAATAACGACAAAGCTGCCGTCCAAGCAGTGATCGCCCAGTATTACAACCGACCGCTTGCAGCACACAACTGCCAGCTTACCGAGCCGCCGAAAGACAGTGAGACAACATCTGACAATATTATGTATTGCATGAAACCCGTTGCCGACCATGCCGTTACCCGCAACGGTACGCCCACGCGCTATGTGTTGTACACGGGTTTTGCCTACGATATGAAGCGCAAAGTCAAACAGGACGCGCATGCTTCTTCGGGTCTGGCGGAATTGTTTGTTTTGGAAAAAACAGACGGAAAGTGGGCAATCAAACAACATGGAAGCGATGAAATCGGCGCATGGGGGGATGTGCCGGAGAATAAGGATTGGCGGTTTGTCCAGATGGGTGAGCAAAACTGGGGCTACACTGTCGAATCAGGCTATACGGGTCAAGGCGAAACGACAACTGGAAGAAACTTTCTGTTTACCGATAATAGCAACCGTATCCGTCGCAGCTTCATTGTGAATGGTAAAGATAATGACGCATATTATGGCAATTGCGATGAATTGAAAGGGCGGGAAAAACGTAATTGTGAAGACCGCTATACCAGCATCGATGCAAAAATTGCTTTTGACAAAAGCCGCCCTTCAGCCTCAGGCGTGTGGGCATTAAGCGCAACGGTGAAGGGGGAGGATGGTAAAAAACGTTATAAAAATCAGAAATATGTGATTCCTTATGACGGTAAAACACATGTTGCACCGAAAAGCTATCCGCTCAATATTAACCATTGAGGCTGTTTGATGTTCATCGAAAACGCTTAAAACCGCGCATTCCGTATCGAAAACGGAATCCTTGTGAAAGACTGATTGAAAACGGCAAGGAAATGGGGTTTCAAGCAGTAAAGGTCGTCTGAAAACGGGTCAACCCGGTTTTCAGACGACCTTTTTTATCGAAAAAATTGTCAACAATTTTTCCAGAAAACAGCTGCTAAAACTTCGAAACTGGGGGATAATACCGCCCCTGAAAGTGTTTGTTTCCAGTTATAAATCTCTGTTTAAAAGGAATCCTCATGCCTTCCATCAAACGCGCCCTGATCAGCCTGTCCGACAAAAACGGCGCAGTCGAATTTGCCCAAACCCTGCACAAACTCGGTGTCGAAATTCTCTCCACCGGCGGCACGGCGAAGCTGCTTGCCGATGCGGGCGTTCCCGTGATTGAAGTCGCCGACTACACCGGTTTTCCCGAAATGCTCGACGGCCGCGTGAAAACGCTGCATCCGAAAATCCACGGCGGTATTTTGGGTCGGCGCGATTTGGGCGAACACGTCGCTAAGATGGAAGAGCACGGCATCGGCAACATCGACCTCGTATGCGTCAATCTTTACCCCTTCGCCGCCACCATCGCCAAGCCCGGCTGCACGCTGGAAGACGCGATTGAAAACATCGACATCGGCGGCCCGACCATGGTGCGCTCCGCCGCGAAAAACTGGAAACACGTCGCCATTGTTACCGACACCGCCGACTTCCCCGCCATCGCCGCCGAAATGGAAGCCAACGGCGGCGCATTGAGCGACAAAACCCGCTTCAACCTGTCGCGCAAAGCATTCAGCCACACCGCCCAATACGACGGCATGATTTCCAACTACCTCACCTCGCTTTCAGACGACGTATTGAGCGGCACGCCCCAAATCGGCGAGTTCCCCAGCCAGTTCAACCAAAGCTGGATTAAAGTGCAAGACATGCGCTACGGCGAAAACCCGCACCAACACGCCGCGTTCTACCGCGATGTGTATCCCGCCGCAGGCAGCCTCGCCGCATACCAACAGCTCCAAGGCAAAGAATTGTCGTACAACAACATCGCCGATGCCGATGCCGCTTGGGAAGCCGTCAAATCCTTCGACGCGCCCGCCTGCGTGATTGTGAAGCACGCCAACCCGTGCGGCGTCGCTGTTGCAGCCGATACATTGACCGCCTACCAACTCGCCTACGCCACCGACACTACCAGCGCGTTCGGCGGCATCATCGCCTTCAACCGCGAAGTAGACGGCGCAACCGTGAAACAGATTACCGACAATCAATTTATGGAAGTCCTCATGGCGCCCAAGTTCACCGCCGAAGCTCTCGAAATCGCCGCTGCCAAGAAAAACGTGCGTGTGTTGGAAGTGCCGCTTGAGGCAGGTGCGAACCGCTTCGAACTCAAACGCGTCGGCGGCGGACTGTTGGTACAAACGCCCGACATCCACCGCATCAGCCGCGCCGATTTGAAAGTCGTCTCCAAACGCCAGCCGACCGAGCAGGAATGGAACGATTTGCTGTTCGTTTGGAACGTCGCAAAATACGTCAAATCCAACGCCATCGTGTTCGGCAAAGGCGGTCAAACCTACGGCATCGGCGCAGGCCAAATGAGCCGCGTGGACAGCACCCGCATCGCCGCCCGCAAAGCGCAGGACGCAGGTTTGGACTTAAACGGCGCATGCGCCGCCTCTGACGCTTTCTTCCCCTTCCGCGACGGCGTGGACGTGATTGCCGAGCAGGGCATCAAAGCCATCATCCACCCCGCAGGCTCGATGCGCGATCAGGAAGTTTTCGACGCAGCGGACGAACACGGCATTGCGATGGTAGTAACGGGTGTTCGCCATTTTAGGCATTGATTCAAGTTTGATTGAAGCAAAGGTCGTCTGAAAATCTTTGACCATTTTCAGACGACCTGTTTTTGTATCTTTATATTAGGAACACTACATGAGCGAAGAAATTTTTTATCCTGCTACACCTGAACAAAAAGCAGATTTGTGGGCGTTGTTTAAATGGTTTGAAGTCTCGGAAGAAGATTTGGCTGTTTTGCAGCGGGGTGAATGGGTTTATCAGATTCAAGAAAGCCTTTGGGCTACGTTACGGAAGAGGGGATGGCCTTCAGGGGAAAATGGCGATGGTTCCGGTGCGGAGCTGGAACAGGTTAAGAATTTTTATATCCGTGTAGATGAAAATGAAGAGTCAATGGAAGACTTGGGGTATGGGGAAGAGTGGGCGGATATCTTCTGCGTCTTGCGCAGATATGGCGCAACATGGTATTCAGATTGGAAATTCGAACCGGAAGAGATGGAAGCGATCGTCCGGAATCTATTAGGTTGGGATGAATGGGAATGGGAATATCCCGAAGAGACTTATAGTGAAGAACTGTTTCCTTATGTACAAGAGGCATTGGAGAGGGATGGTTTGGTGTTGTGTGACGTACCGACCGGTGATGATGGTTACCTGTTTGCGATTTTTTGGCTGGATGATATCGAAGCAGTACAGGCAACGGCACGACGCTTGGATTTGGAAGTGGAGATTTGTTGATTTGTCCCGTTCGCGATGAGCGGGGACGATAATATTGAAGTGGAAAAGCCGCAAAGATCGATGATGTCGGTTTTATCAATTACTTCATTATGGCTCTGTTTCATAAGCAAGGGTCGTCTGAAACAGGTTTTGTACTTTTTCTGACTTGAATTTTTCTGAAATGATTCGGTTTGCAGTTAAGCGAACCGCTCAATATCCGCTATAAAACGCGCAACACGGGTAGAAACCGTGTTGCGCGTTTTATTTGTTTGGGGCTGTGGCGGTTGGTATGGCAAGGTTTTTGCACCGTTTATTTTTGCCCTTGGTGGAGAAAAATCAGCTTGTAACGCGGATATTGCCAACAATTTTTCGCTTTTTGGGGTGAAATTTCCTTTTAAACAACAGTTTTATTCAATATGTATCATATTTCACGAATGCAGAGAAACCATAAAATAAATAAGAAATTAATGAATGAAAAGAATTGTTTAAAAATGATATTTGATTAGAGTATTAGCCTTAAATACCACAAAAATTATATTTACTGCAAGTATTGTTACAAATCTTAAATTATTTACTAGCCATATAACGATTATCCTGATATTATACCGATCATCATAAATATACCGATTATCTTCAAATTAAACCATTCGTCTGGTGTCAGTGATTGAGCGGAGCAATCCTGATTCTGTTTGCAGAATAGAATTAAATAAAGAGAGCCATACCATATGACTACCGTTGCAATCGACGTCCAACCGCAATTTCGCTTTACCTGTATGGCTGCTAATGCAACCCATTTTTTGTTGCGTCCGGAAAATATGGTTAATGAACTTAACCGCCAGGCAGCGTTGGCAGATAAAAGGGTTTTAATTGAGAATGTGAACATCGATCCGGAGAGCATTTGTGCGACCGTCGTCAATCGCAACGGTGTTATGTTCGGCCGACCGTCCGGTTTTTTTAGCCAATGCGCCGGAGGTTGTCGTGGGACGCATTTGCTCCAAGGTTTGCCCTCTCCGGCAGATTACGATCATGCGCTCGAATTAAGCGGTAAACATGTTCACGGTGCTTGTTTTCATGAAGCCAATGAGGCAAACAGCACAGGACTGTTGGAATGGCTGCACGAACAAAAAGCCGATACTGTCATTATTGGCGGATTGGCCATCGAAGAAACTGTCGCCAATACGGCCAAGCAATTGTCTTGGTACAGCGATAATCTTCATATTATTGTCAATCTCGGTGCCTGCCACGGCTACGCGCCTGAAAGCACCATCGAGACTATCTATGAAATGCGGAGAATGGGTATCACTGTTGCTTCGAATGCCGAAGCCATTCCAGAGCTGATGCGTCGTTTCTCCGGCATAAACCAGGTTAAAGTGTCGTAATCTCTTGCTATTACTCCCAGCTGCAAGAGTTTCTTAGGGTCGCCTTTTGGCGGCCCGTTTTTTTATCTGCATTTTTTTATCTTTAAAAGAAGAATTCAGACGACCTGCTGTCTTTGGATGTATAGAGGGGAGGGCATGTGCTTGTTGTGGTGACAGATTTTCACGGCTCATTGTCTTGTTTTATATCCGTCTTTGATAGCAGACTCGATAGGAATGGGACATTCCATATGCGCCCACTTTCAAGCAAACGGATAGATGTCCATGAAGAAGATTTGGTTTGTTGGTTTTTATTATGGATATGTTTGCGACTGAAGATAGGTTTCTATACGCAAGTATGATGGTAGGGAAGGGGAGTATTGACTAACTGTTTGCTTCATAAAAAAAGGTCGTCTGAATATTTTTCAGACGACCTTTTGGGTTACAAGGTTCTTACCTTAGGGGGAAGAAAATAATTGCTATGGCGACAGCAATCACACCGTAAATCGCCATCGGGATGACGGTTTTCTTGATAATCGCACCTTCGGCGTTTTTCACGTCCAGTACGGTACATACGGCGATGATGTTGTTGATGCAGACCATGTTGCCCATTGCACCGCCAACGGATTGCAGAGCAAGGATGAGGGTAACGGACAGGCCGGTATCAATAGCGATTTGTTGCTGAATCGGGCCGAATGTCAGGTTGGATACAGTGTTCGAACCGGAGAAGAATGCACCGATAGCGCCAAGGTAAGGGGAAAAGTAAACCCAGTGTTCACCTGCCATCGCGGCAAACTCTTTACCGATGATTTTCACCATGGAGTCGTCGCCGCCGACCATCATCAGTTGAACCATAATCAGCGCGCCCATCAAGGCAAGCAGCGGTTTTTTGGTTTGGTTGAAAGTTGCAGCGTAGAAGGCCCAGGCGTCTTTGAATTTGGTTTTATAAAGCAGGATACAAATCCAAACGGTAAAGACAAACGGAATCCATGCAGGAACGTAAAGAGTTTGGTAAGACGCGCTAACGCCTTGTCCGAAAATGTTGCCGAAGGTAATGGTCAAAGAGTCGCTGACGGTGATTTTGCTCAAATCAAACGGCAGTTGGAAGCTGAACCATTCTTCTTTGCTGGTCAGCAGGCCTTTAATGCCGAGCTGTTTGATGCGGGTAACCACCAGCATACCGATAAGCATACCCAGAGGGGCAAGTGCTTTGGCGACTTGGGCAAAAGGTACTTTTTCGGCATTCGGGTCTTTCGGATGGTCTTTGCTCAAACCCCAACCGTGGTTGGCTGCGAATACAGATACCATCAGACCGATTGCGCCGGCAACGAGTGATGGGAATTCTTCGTTAACCATCGCCAAGGCAACATAAGGAATGGTACAAGAGAAGACGGCAATACCGATGAAGCCCAAGTTTTTACGGATTTCAGACCAAGGCACGATGAAGCTCAAGCCGATGACGGGGATGACGAAACCTGCGAAGAAGTGCATCACGCCAGTTTGTCTGCCGATAGCTAAGATGTTTTCGGGACTCAGGTTTAAGGGTGCGAAACCGAACCAAGTCGGTGTACCCACTGCGCCGAATGATACGGGTACGGAGTTCATGACCAGCGTAAAAATCGCCACTTTCAACGGATTGAAACCCAAACTCATCAGAATCGGAGCGGCAATCGCAGCAGGCGTACCGAAGCCGGATGCACCCTCAATCATAAAGGCGAACGCCCAGCCGATGATCATCAGCTGCGCCACAGGGTTCGGGCTGATGGTCGCCAGCCATTTGCGGATAATGTCGATACAGCCGGTGGTTTCCATCATGCGGTTGAACATAATCGCACCGAAAATCACGGTAATCGGCGTCAGTGTGGAAACCAGGCCGGACGCTGCGGTTGCGTTGAGCAGCATAGCGTCGTCGTTGAAATAAAACAGTTTGATGGCGTAAATCAGCGCGGCGGTAATCGGCAGCGCAATGTAGGAAGGCATACTGTTTTTCTTAACCATCAGCCAAATCAGCAGGATGATGGGAAAAATACTGAGGAATAGTGCCATGGTGAATCCTTAAATCGGCGTTGTTTATCAATTTTTATCATGATGTCGGATGCGGGAGAGATACCGAACCTTAATCTGAGAGTAATTACCAAATAAATTGGTAATACCAATTCAAAAGAATGCCGCATACTTTACGTAATACGATGTAATCGGTCAAGTGGTTTGTACGCGAACCGCACGTTGCAAAATAAGGTTTTCGGTTGAGGGGAAATTAGTTTTTTATTATCAGAATATTGCAAAACGGATAAACGGGAGAAGGAGAGAAGTGTTGGAAATGCTGCAACAGGTAAATTCAAAAAAAGGTCGTCTGAAAACAGCTTCCGCTTCGTCGGTGTAGTGGATTAAATTTAAATCAGGACAAGGCGACGAAGCCGCAGACAGTACAGATAGTACGGAACCGATTCACTTGGTGCTTCAGCACCTTAGAGAATCGTTCTCTTTGAGCTAAGGCGAGGCAACGCCGTACTGGTTTAAAGTTAATCCACTATATTTATGACTTGATGGAACCTGCGGTACTTGTTTTCAGACGACCTTTTAGCAGCTTTACTGTAAAGGTTCGGCGAACCAGTCTTGCGTGGCGGTATCGGCATCGAAAACTTGTCCCATTAGCGGAGTCAACGGATTGACACCCAAACTGCGTGCCAGCGGGATGCTTTGGAGCAAGGGTTCGTTCCAAGCGTGCAATGCCATGGCGTAGGCGCCCCAGTGGATGGGCATGAAGCGTTTGGGAGCAAGCTGCGCGGCATAGCGGGCGGTTTGTTCGGGGAAGAGGTGGTTATTGGGCCAATGTTCGCTGTATTGCCCGTTTTCGATGAACGCGATATCGAACCCGTTGAATTTTTCGGCGATTTTGTCGAAATGGCTGCCTTGTGCCGAGTCGCCGTGAAAATAGAATTTTTCTCCGCCGTGTTCGATGACGAAGCTGGACCACAGGGCTTGGTTGTGGTCGGTCAGGGTTCGGGATGAATCGTGACGGGCAGGTAGTGCGGTGTAGCGGATGCCGTTGCGTTCGGTACTTTGCCACCAATCGAGTTCGGTAATGCGCTCTTGCGGCACGCCCCATTTTTTCAGCAGTACACCCATGCCAAGTGAGACGATAAAGTGGCTGTTGCCTTTTGAATTGAGTGCCTGCACGCTGTCTTTTTCGAGGTGGTCGTAGTGGCTGTGTGAAATCAGGATGACATCGACGGGCGGCAGTTCGTCGATTTCTGCGGGCGCAGGCTGGAAGCGTTTCATGGTGATGGGGATGGGGGAGACGGAATTGCCGAAAACGGGATCGGTAATGACGGTTTGTCCGCCGATCCGCATCAATAGGGTAGAATGCCCGAACCAGACGAAGCGGCTTTTCCCTTCGGGTGCGGCGAGGAAGGTTTGCCAATCGGGCTTGACGGTAGGCAGAGGTTTGGGCGGGCGCGTTGCCTGCGGGTCGGTCAGGATTTTCCAAAATGCGCCGGTCAGGCCGGTCGGTTTCTGCTGCGGTTCGGGGTTGAAGAAGGTTTGCGTTTTCGGGTCGTAATGGTCGCTTGCGGGGTAAACGGGATGTTGGTCGGGATAGAGCCAGTAGGCGAGCAGGGCGCAGGCAGCAGTCAAGGAAATGAGTTTTTTCTTGTGTTTCATAATTGGATTTTATGAAGAAGGTCGTCTGAAATTTTTTCAGACGACCTTGGGTTCTGTTTGAAAATGGTCTCAGTATTCATCAGATGGCGTGCGAACAGCCGGACACCATTTTTTTGAGGGCTTGCGAGTCGAGGATTTTGATATGTTTGTGTTCGACCGAAATCAAGCCTTCGTGGTGGAACTTGGACAGTGTGCGGCTGACGGTTTCCAGTTTCAGCCCCAAATAGCTGCCGATTTCTTCGCGCGACATCCGCAGAATGAAATCGTTGGCGGCAAATCCGCGCGAGTAAAGGCGTTGGGACAGGTTAAGCAAAAACGCCGCCAGACGTTCTTCGGCGCGCATATTGCCCAAAAGCAGCATCACGCCTTGGTCGCGCACGATTTCGCGGCTCATCAATCTGAAAAAATGGCTTCTCAGGCTGGGGATGTTGTGTCCCAGCTCTTCGATGTGGGTGAAGGGCAGCTCACACACTTCGCTGTCTTCCAAAGCCACCGCGTCGCAGCTGTGGACATGGGAACAAATGCCGTCCATACCGATGAGTTCGCCGGACATAAAAAAGCCGGTAACCTGATCGCGACCGTCCTGGCTGGCAACCGTGGTTTTGAAAAAACCGGCACGGATGGCAAACAGCGACGCGAAAGGCTCACCGGTGCGGAACAGATATTCACCCTTCTTCAAGCGGCGGCTCTGTCGGATGACCGCGTCCAATTGTGCAAACTCATTGGGCAAAAGCCCGACAGGCAGGCAGAGTTCACGCAGCGAACAGGAAGAACACAGGGTTTTCATCTGATGCATAGCATTGTGTGTGGTCATAAAACACCCTTAAAATTAAGGTTTTTATCCTGTCATGATTACGTAAGTTATTGACACATATCAAGACAGGTTTATCATACTGTGGCATTCTACCAAACTATCCGAAAATTGCCTAACATCATTACTCTAATCACGCACACGCCATGAAAGTAATACCGATACAAAATAATCACAATAGAAACAATGACAAACCTGAGTTTGACCGCGAACTCATTGCCAGCCTTCCTTCCAGCGGTCCGCGCTACACTTCATACCCGACAGCCGACCGATTCCATGACGGATTTCGCGAAGCCGAATATATCAATGCCTTGAATCAGCGCGGTATGGGGGCTTTGAACAAGCCCCTTTCGCTTTATATCCACATCCCCTTCTGCAACACCATTTGTTACTACTGCGGCTGCAATAAAATCATCACCAAAGACAAAAGCCGCGCCGATGCCTACATCGAATACCTTGAAAAAGAAATGGAGCTGCTCGCCCCGCATCTGGGCGGACGGCATCAGCTCGCGCAACTGCACTTCGGCGGCGGTACGCCGACTTTCTTGAGCGACGACCAAATCGAACGCGTATTCCGCATGATACGCAAACATTTCCAACTTATCCCCGGCGGCGAATACTCCATCGAAATCGACCCGCGCAAAGTCAGCCGCGAAACCGTCCTCATGCTCGGCAAGCTCGGCTTCAACCGCATGAGCGTCGGTATTCAGGACTTTGACCCCAAAGTGCAGGCAGCAGTCAACCGCATCCAAAGCTACGACGAAACCAAAGAAGTCATCGATGCCGCCCGCGAAGCCGGATTCAAATCCGTCAGCGTCGATTTGATTTACGGCCTGCCGCACCAAACCGCCGAAAGCATCAAAACCACCATCGACACTGTCTTGTCGCTCGATCCCGACCGCCTTGCCCTTTATCACTATGCCCACCTGCCGCATATCTTCAAGCCGCAACGCCGTATCGATACCGAAGCCGTTCCCGGCAGCGAAGAAAAACTCGATATGCTGCAATACTGCGTTCAAACCCTGACCGAACGCGGCTACGTCTTCATCGGTATGGACCATTTCGCCAAACCCGATGACGAACTTTCCATCGCCCTCAAAGAAGGCTTCCTCCAGCGCAACTTCCAAGGCTACTCGACCTACGCGGACTGCGATTTAGTTGCCATCGGCGTATCCTCCATCGGCAAGATCGGCAGCACCTACTCCCAAAACGAACGCGACATCGATGCCTACTATGCTGCCCTCGATGCCGGACACCTGCCCATCATGCGCGGCTACCAGCTCAATCAGGACGACCTTTTGCGCCGCAATATCATCCAAGATTTGATGTGCCGCTTCGCCTTGGATTACCGAATCTACGAAAGCGTGTTCGGTATCCCGTTCGACCGCTATTTCAAAGACGAACTTGCCGACTTGGAACAACTCGCCTCCCTCGGACTCGTCCGCCTGAAACCGCACGGACTGACCGTTACCCCCAAAGGCCGCTTCCTGATACGCAATATCGCCATGGTATTCGACTACCACCTGCGCCATAGGGAAACCAAAGCCCAATATTCGCAAACGGTGTGAAGAGGAATAGCAAAGGTCGTCTGAAAATTTTCAGACGACCTTTGTTTTTATTTTCAAGACTTTCGGGTAACATCAAACCATATTTGCCGGTTTGCCGTGATTCAAGTCAATTTGTTCTAGATGCCCCCTTATGATTACCGAACAGCAAAACGATATCCTCAGCATCAATCAAGTGCAGCTTCTCCTTGCTGAAAAACGCACGGCGCTTGCTGTCATGCGTACGGGTATTGCCGTGTTCGCGCTGCCTTTGTCTATTTTCAGTGCCTTGATTGCGACATCGAAATGGTACGAGGCTGTGGATGTTTGGCCTTTGCTTGTGTTGGTCAGTTTGATGAACATCAGTTTGATTTTTTTCTCGGTCTATCTGATAACCCGATCGCTCCGTAGAATGCACCAATACGACCGAATGATTGCCGATATCAAATACAACAATCAGTCTTTGCGTAAACTGCTTGAGTCATAAAATCCAGACGGTTGGGGTAGGGCATAGGTTGTCTGAAAATCAAATTGATTTGTTCTTAAAACGGGCTATAGTAAAATTCTTACGCGTTCTGTCGTTTATTGTCTTACGTCTTATATAAACCCTACGAGATGTACTTGTCGTGTTTGAACGGAAACGGACGCAGTCGGATTTTTGGTTCGCGCCGACCTCTTTTCACAAACGTTTTTAAAATATGGAACAACCTGATTTTTTCCCCATCCCCAGCCCCTGTATCGGCGTCTGTGAAGCCAATGCCAAAGGCTATTGCAAAGGCTGTCTGCGCAGCCGCGAAGAAAGGCTTTATTGGCAAAAAATGACCGATGATCAAAAGCATCAGGTCATGCGTCTTCTCAGTATGAGGAAAACCAAAATCCGCAACCGCCAGCTTGATGCCATGGCAGCGCCCGAAGTCGGTGTGGAGGCGCAAAGCGGGTTTTTGTTTGAGGATGAGGGATAAGGTGATGAAACATAAAAAGGACGGGTTTGCTTCCGTCCTTTTTTATTTGTCGAAAATATAGTGGATTAACTTTAAACCAGGACGGCGTTGCCTTGCCTTAGCTCAAAGAGAACGATTCTCTAAGGTGCTGAAGCACCAAGTGAATCGGTTCCGTACTATCTGCATTGTCTGCGGCTTCGTCGCCTTGTCCTGATTTAAATTTAATCCACTATAGTGGCAAATCAGATGATTTGAAGAGAATTGATGAAGACCACGATAATGGCAATCGGAGCGATGTAGCGCAACGCGCCCAGCCATAGATATAGAAGCGTTTTCGGTACGGTACTGCCCATGCCGGCATGGGTCAAAACGGACTGCCTGTCTTGAATCCAGCCGGTAAAGATGGAGATGCTTAATGCGCATAGCGGCATAATGATGGCAGTAATAATGTAGTCCCATAAATCAAAAATAGATTTATTGAAAATAAGCACATCGCTCCATACGCCAAAGGATAGGGCAGAAGGGATGCCGACAATAAAGATGGCAATGCCGATGGCCCAAGTGTGCCGGCTGCGTTTGCGTTCATCTTGGCGGATGGTTGCCGCAATGACGGTTTCCAGCATGGAAAATGCTGAAGTCAGCGTGGCAAAGACAACCAACATCATGAACACGGCAAACAGATAGTTGCCGGACGGAATTTTCATGAATACGGCAGGCAAGACCACGAAAATCAGACCGGGACCTTGGCTGGGCGTGGCACCCAACGCGAATACCGCCGGAAAGATGACTAAGCCTGCCAGCAGCGATACCAGCAGGTTCATCCACATAATGATATTGCCCGAGCGGAACATATCCTGATCTTTCCCCAAATACGAGGCGTAGGTAATCATTGCCGATACGCCGATACTCAACGCAAAGAAAGCCTGACCCAGCGCGGTCAGCATCGTTTCCGATTTGATTTTCGACCAATCCGGTTTCAATAAAAAACTGACGCCTTCCATCGCGCCGGGCAAGGTCAGCGAGCGGATGGCCAAAACGATAAACAAAATAAACAAAGCAGGCATCAGATAGCGGTTTGCTTTTTCAATGCCGTCAGAGATTCCGCCTTTGACTACCCAAATGGTAATCAGCATGAACAGCCCCTGATAAAGAATCGAGCTTGTCGGATTGGAAATTGTTTTTTCGAATAGGGCGCCAAAATCAACGTTCGGGGCAATTTCGCCGGTGAAGCTGTGTACGACATAATTCAAAACCCAGCCGCCGACTACGCTGTAAAACGACAATAAAATGAAGCACGCCGCCACACCGATCCTGCCGACCCAAGGCCAAAGCGAGCCGGGACGCAGGGTTTTGAACGAATCGATGGCGTTTTTACCGCCTGTGCGCCCGATATAAAACTCGGCAAGCTGTACCGGCAACGCCACGATAATCGTGAAGATGACAAACAGAAGGACAAAAATTGCCCCGCCGTTCGTACCGGCGGTATAAGGGAATTTCCAAATCGCACCCAAACCGATGGCAGAGCCTGCCGCGGCAAGGACGAAACCGATTTTGGAAGACCAAGAGGATGAATGACTCATAGCGGGATATGTCGAGAAATAAAATTGGCTGAATTGTAACAAAGCGTAGTCGGGGATAATACTGGATGGCGGACGCGGCGGAAAATAACGCATGGATGGTGCGTAGAACGATAAGCTTTTGGCGTGAATTTTTTAAATGGCTATGATTTGAGAAATGATTTAAATTAAAATGTGTAAAAAAAGATATTTTATGCCAAAAATTGAGAGAGGTCGTCTGAAAACCGGTTCAGACGACCTCTTGTTTGTGCGGACAGCGTGAACATTTCAGCCTGACTTCGCCATACAGTTACAGCAGCCTAATATCCTGCGGGGTTGGCGTGGAAGTCAGAACCAAACCACGCCGGTTCTGAATTTCCATCAGGCCGCTATAAAATTACCGGTTGCGTTACGGCATCGTAGTGCTGCACGTTTTCCGTATCGGCGGTGTAGCTAAAGCTGCCGACTCCGTTGTTGACCGTTTCAAATCCGCCGGTTTGACCGCTTGCCGACAGTTTGTCCAGCAGGGTTTCTACGGTAAATGTCCCTTCGTCAAATCGGAATTCTCCGACAGAAGCGGTGTTGCTGCCTTTGAGATATTGGTTGTCGATGGTGATTTTACCGCCTGAATTGGCAATGGTGATTTCCCAATCGATTGAACCGTTTGCGTCGGTGCTTGCATGGATATGCAAATCCTTGACGGCGATGCCTTGTCCGAATTGGAGGGCGTTGTTGCCGTGATTGTCGGAAATGGTGTCGTGTCCCTCTCCGAAGCAGAAGACATAGGTATCATTCCCTGCGCCGCCATACAGGATATCGTCGTCTAAACCGCCAAACAGTAAGTCGTCGCCTGAGCCGCCATACAGGACGTCTTTGCCTGCCTCGCCATAAAAGACATCGTTGTTTTCGCCGCCGAACAACGTATCATTGCCCGCCCCACCATTGAGATGGTCGTCTCCGCCGTTGCCGAAAATCACATCGTTTCCCGAATCTCCATTGACGGTATCTCTGCCGTCGCCGCCTCTGACGATATCGTTGCCATCGCCGCCACTGATGAAGTTGGTTCCACCGCTGACGAATACGGTATCGTTGCCGCCGCCGGCATAAATGCTGTCATCGCCGCTTTTGCCGTCAATATGGTCTATGCCGTCTGTGCCTTTGATGCTGTCGCTGCCTGCCGTGCCTGTAATATAGGTAACGCTGACGGATTTGAAGCCGGTGGTTTCGTTGGCGTAATAATAATTTTGATCGGGAATATTGCTGAGTTCCTGACGGGTAATGGAGGTAACTTTTTCCGGATGATCAACGGCGGACGGGGCAGAAACCGCCGCATTTCCGATGATGTTGTTGCCGGATAGGGCGATGCCTTTGCCGTTTGAAATCGGCAATGTTTTAGTGATGGCTGTGTCGGACAGGTTGTCGGCGATGATGTTGTTTTCGACTTTGACGTTTTTGATTGCGCCATGCTCTTCTTCAAAGTCGATAGAGCCTTTTTCGCGTCCGTATGTGTCGGTTCGGGTGCCGTTGCCGATTAACAGATTGTCCCGAACCGAAATACCTTTTTTGTTCAGGTCAAAATTGTGTCCTTGGAAAACGGTGTTGAGGCGTATGCCCGACCATGCGGCATTGTCGCGAATCAGGTTGCCGGCTACTTCATGTCCGGCGCCGCCGAAGATGCCGATACCTGCCGCGCGCCAGCCGAGTTCGACGGTGTTGTTCAGGAAACGGTTGTTTTCGGCTACTTTGGATTCTGTTTGGTCTGCAATGCTCGACCATGTCGCCAGACCGTCGTCGCCGTTGCCTCGGATGTTGGAATTGATGACGGTCGAATGGCTGGTTCCCTGCGCAAAATTAATGCCGTCTGCGAGATTGTTCCGGATGAGGGCGTTGGAGACGGTCAGTCCGTCTGTGTAGTGCAGTGGGTGTTCATTGTCCACTTTGGCGTAATCGCCGGTCCAGATGCCTACTTCAAAATGCTCAATGGCGATGTCGTGGATGGACGAGCCTTTGCCCAAAATGCCGGAAATGCCTTTGTAGTTGGCTTGTTGGTGGAAACGGGATGCCAAATTTGAATCCATCGACAGATTGCCGAAATCAATATTGTTGCTGCCGTGTTCAAACACGATGCCGCCGCCTTTTTTCACTGTACCGTTTTCAAAAACGGGCGGTTCCTCGCTCGTGAAATGCAGTTTGGTATGCCACCTGCCGGCGCCGCCGATGCTGATTCCTTTAGGGACATAGATGTGGAGCTGGTGGTCGAAATCAAACTGCCCTTCGGGAATGTAAACGGATTTTCCGGAGGTTTTTGCCGATTCGATTGCCGCCGTCAAGGCTTTCGAATCATCGATTCCGTCGTTTGCTTTTGCGCCGAAATCGGTAATGCTGACGCTGTTTGCGGGCTGTTTGATCGCGGAAGGGGCTTTTTCCAATTCAACGAAGTCGATACCGACCGGGGTGTTGCCTGATTGGTTGACGATGGTGACGATGTCGCCGCTTTGGATGGATGTATTTTTCAACAGCGTCCCCACTTCGTCGAACTGGAAGCGGGCGACACGGTCGGCAGCAGGCGTATCGTGGATTTTGATGTCTTCGCCTTTGTGGTGTTCATAATTTTCCAAATACTGCCAGTTGTGTTTTGATGATAAATCGAGGTTGGCTGCGGGTTTGCCGTTTACTTGGATTTCAACTTTGCCGGTTGCCCCGTCGGGAACGGTATAGCGGAGGGTGGCGGCATCCGCATCCGCTTTTGCTGTAAACGAAACGGCGGCATTGGCCGGCAGGTCAACGTAAGACTGTTTGCTGGCTTCGTGGGCAGTAGAGTGTGTGGAAGCGGCTTTTTTGACTGTTGCACCTGCTGAGAGTGTACCCTGGTCGGCTTCATAAGTCGTGTATGCGGCTTTGGCACCGTAGCGGGAGGGATCGTAGGTAACAGTTTCTGACATTAATATGTTCCTTTTGAAATGGTCTGTCATTTTGAACGGTAAAACATAATAGGCAATGCAACCGCTGAAAAGTTCTATGTCGATTTAAAAGGAAACGTCGTCTGAAAGGGGGTATCGTTCAGAAGGGATGTAGATGATGTGTCCTGTTTTTATTCGGGAAACCGTTGCACTTCAAATACGAAGGTACAGGGCTTTCATGACGGCTCGTCTGAATCAAACAAGCCTCGGCACGCATACAGCAGCCCGCCCGCCAATACGGACAGGCCCACCGCCGCCCAGTACGCATCGGCATAGCCAACCGACTTTGCCAGCCGCAGGGCGGCGAAACCGGCCGCGTAACTGCCGAGCAGGACGACGGAAAATTGCAGGCTGCTGTCGAGTGCGGCGGTGGCGCGGTCGGATTTGTCCATCACCAACGCCAGTATCACCGGCAGCAGCAGCGTGTAGCTCAGGCTCAGGGAGATGATTTGCGCGGGCGGCAGCCAAGGGTGGACGCGGGCGAGCGCGTCGATGGCGGTCATGGACGCCAAAAGCGGCAGTTGCAGCGCGTAGAGCAGGAACACGAGTTTGCGGCGCGGATAATTGCGCGAAAACCAGCCCGACAGCGGCGTTACAATCAGGCAGGCAACAGGAATACCCACCGCCAGAATCCCGCCCGTCTGCTTCGGGGTAAAGCCCAAATCCGCCAGCTTGGGCACAAAAGTCGCCGCCGCAAACGCATACGGCGCGGCAACGGCAAACAGCAAAACCAGCCACCGCCAGCCCGTTTCAGGCCGCCGCCAAAAGGAGACCAGCCGCGCCGCCAACGCCGTCAAACCGCCTTGCGCCGTTGGGCTTTCCGGCTCGCGGTAGCACAAGAGTTGCAGCAGCATCAGCAGGGTGAACGCCAGCATAAAGCCCGCCGCCGCCGTCTGCCCGTATTCCTGATACAGCCACAACACCAGCGCGCCGCCGATCATCTTGCCGCCGCGCGCCGCCATCGTCTGAATCACGCCGCCGAAACCGCGTTCGCGGTGCGGCAGGACGATGCACGACAAGCCTAACATTGCGCAGCCGTACACCGCCGACATTGCCGAGAGCAGTACGCAGCAGGTCAAAAGCAGCGGGAAGTTCTGCGTGATGTCGGTACAGGCCATCAGCCCGAACACTGCCGAAAGCCCCAGCGTCGCCGCCAGCAGCCAGCCGCGAAACCGCCCGAACCGCCCCGCCGGCCGCCGCTCCATCAGCGCGGCAAACAACACCTTCGCCGCTTCGATACCGCCGATTAAATGTATCCAGCTCAGTTGGTTCAGGCTGTAACCGTGGTTTTTCAAAATGGCGACCAGCGCGACCAGATAAAAACCGGTCAGCGTGAATTTGTAGGTGCTGCCGCCGATAAGCAGCAGCCAGTCGCGCGGGGCGGGGGGTGTCGGGGTTTGTTGGGACATGGATGGCTCCCTATTGCGAGTGTACGGGAATGATGTGGGTGCGGTAGGTCGTCTGAAAAACGGTTCAGACGACCTACGGCTTTTCTGTTTTACATTTTCAAGTAGTTTTTCAGACGACTTTCGGGGGCTGTCTGAAATGGAAAAAAGCAGCCCCTTTTTATCCTTTCATCACCCGAAACGTCAGATTAATCCGCGGCTCTTGGATGCGGGTGCTTTTCAGGATGGTGTGCAGCCAGTGTTTCTGCGTTTCGCCGTGCATGACGATGAGCTGGCCGTGTTCCAGCCACATTTCGCGTTTTTCCTTACTTTCTTTGTGTTTGAAGGCGAATTTGCGCGTTGCGCCGAGGCTGAGGGAGGCGATGGCACTGTTTTTGACCAGCCCCTGCCCTTCGTCGCTGTGCCACGCCATGCCTTCGTTGCCGTTGTTGTAGCGGTTGAGCAGGCAGGAGTTGAAGCGGGTGGGGCAGATGTCGGCGATGGCGGCTTCCACGCGGTTTTTGAGTTCGGGCAAGACGCCATCCCACGGCAGGGCGATGCGGTTTGCGCCGGAATAGCCGTAGTTGTAGGACGTGTCTCCGTACCACGCGACTTCGCGGGCAGTGATGATGTGCTTGCCGTATATCACGGCTTCGTCGTGCCGCCAGGGAATATCACGCTGCAAAATTTCAAAATAACGGTCAGCTTCGGCAACGGTGAGAATCCGTCCGAAATTGCTGACGATGCCGTCGTAGGGAAGCAGGTTGGCGTGCGGGTTGGCGGTTTCGGGGAAGAGGTCAAACGTCATCAGTGTCTCCCAATTCGTGCGCCAATATCGCCATTTTGCGCCCGCGTTGCCAGCGGTAGCCGCCGATGATGCCGCTTTCGCGGATGACGCGATGGCAGGGGATGAGTAATGCAACGGGATTCTGCCCGATGGCCGTCCCAACGGCTCGCGCGGCGTTGGGCGAGCCGACGGCCTGCGCCACTGTGCCGTAGCTTTGCAGGCTGCCTGCGGGAATATCGAGCAGTGCCTGCCAGACTTTGAGCTGGAAGGGTGTGCCTTTGATGTGCAGGGTAATGCGGCCGCACCGGGTGCGGAAGATGTCGGCGGCTTGGCGGTGGAATGCCGTTTCCTGCCCGATTAGGCGGGCGTTCGGATATTCGGCGCGCAATTCGTCCAGTGCGGCGGAAGGGGCGTCTGAAAAACGCATGAAGCAGATGCCTTTGTCTGTTGCTGCTGCCAACAGGTCGCCAAAGGGGCCGGGAATCAGGCTGTAATGGATTTGCAGGCCTGCGCCACCGTTTTTGTATTCACCCGGAGTCATTTTTTCGATGCCGACAAATAAGTCGTGCAGCCGCCCCGTGCCGCTCAGTCCGCCGCAATGCGCCGCTTTCGCTGTTTTTCAGGGCTTCTTTGGCACGGCTGATACTGATGTGTTGCAGCATTTTTTTCGGGCTGATGCCCGCCCATGCGGAAAATTCGCGCTGCAAATGTTCGGGACTGACGTGCACTGCCGCCGCCACCTGCGCCAAATCGGGATGCTCGGCGGCATGGTCGTAAAGGTATTCTATGGCGCGGGCAATGCGGAGGAATTGGCGGGTTTGATTTAAGTTCATAAATTATCCTGTCGTTGTATGGGATAGGATAGCCTGAAAGCCGACAAGAAACGACCCGATTGTTGATGGAAAGATTGTTTGTCTGTCTGAAATTCATCAATAATCGGGTCGTCTTTATATCGCGGCTTCCTTAAACTTGCATCGTCTTTAACCGCACATGTAAGGAAAAATCATGTCAAACCTGTTGAATTTGAACAACAAAACCGCCGCCGTTATCGGCGCGTCGTCGGGTATCGGTCGCGCGGTTGCACTGCTGTTGGCGGAGCACGGCGCAAACGTTGTCTTATGCGCCCGCCGTGCCGACAAACTGGAGGAAACCGCAGCCCTGATTCGCTCGCGCGGCGGACGGGCTGTTGCTGTTGCAGGCGACGCGGTGCTGCCTGAAACGCATGAAGCCGTCGTCCGCACGGCAGAACGAGAGTTCGGTGGCCTAGATATTGCCGTCAACAATGCAGGCATTATCGGTGCATACAAACCTTTGGCCGACATCTCGCCCGACGAATGGCGCGATACGTTGGACGGTAACCTAACCGCTGCCTTTCTCGGCGCGCGCAGCCAAATTCCCCTTATGCTCGCACGCGGTGGTGGCGCGATTGTGTTCACGTCCAGCTTTGTCGGCACCAGTTGCGCCCTGCCGAACAAAACCGCCTACGGCTGCGCCAAAGCCGCACTTTCCGCGCTGGCAAAAGGCATTACCGCCGACTATGCAGCCCAAGGTATCCGCGCCAATGCCCTGCTTCCCGGCGGTACGGATACGGAAATGATGACTACCGACCCGCAGCAGCGGGCATGGGCGGAAGGGTTGCATGCGGTCAAACGCATCGCCCGACCCGAAGAAATTGCCGCCGCGATTTTGTTCCTTATTAGCCCGATGGGCAGCTTTGTAACGGGTACGGCGTTGTTTGCGGACGGCGGAAATTCGGCGGTGAAGTAAGAGACCGCCTGAAGATTACACGCTTCGGCTCAAATCTGCCAAAAACGCCTGCCGCTGTTCGTCGGTGGATTTGTCCATATTGCCGAAGTTGAGCCAACGGCGTTTGGCGATACCGATGCCTTTGAGCGTGTGTCCCACCATCGCTTTGCCGATGCCGTTGCCGCCAAACCATTTCAGATACCATGTGGGGGCGGTGGACGTGCTGATGACCAGTGCTTCTTTGATGTGGGATAGGTTGCCTTTCAAGCCTGTGGGGGTCGGGACGTAGGCGAATGTTTTCAGGAAAACTTTGTCTTCAAATCCTTTGACGATGGCGGGCATATCCGCCCACCAGATCGGAAAGATGAAAATCAGGCGGTTGGTGGTTTTCAAGAGTTCTTGATAATGTAAAACCAGCGGGTCAAGGGCTTTGCCTTGGTTGAACAGGGCAAGCTCTTCTTTGGTGTAGGCGGGGTTAAAGCCGTCTGCGTATAAGTCGATCAGTCGGTATTTTTCGCCTTTTTCGTCCAATAGTTGCTGCACACGCCGCAAAATGCCGTGATTGAAGCTTTGATCGTACGGATGGGCATAAATGATTGTGGTAAATGACATTTTTGTACTCCTGAAAGTCAGTTGCCGAGTGTTCCCATGCTATCAAACGAATGTCGGTCTGCTCAAATCTGTATCGGGTAGGCAAAGTTGGATGATATAGTGGATTAACTTTAAACCAGTACGGCGTTGCCTCGCCTTAGCTCAAAGAGAACGATTCTCTAAGGTGCTGAAGCACCAAGTGAATCGGTTCCGTACTATCTGTACTGTCTGCGGCTTCGT